>JAQYUY010000087.1 GCA_028728195.1 Endozoicomonas sp. (ex Botrylloides leachii) | reverse complement strand
CCCTTTCCTGATAAAACAAGCGATACAATAGTTTTTTTCAAATTATACCCCTCATGTTTTCTAACTACCGTGATGGGCAATAGCGTAGTTAACAAATTCAATTGCTTTTAGAAGATCTATCATTCAGAGATAGTACAACGTTGCCGATGATAATATGTGATATGGGTTATACGCTTAAGCAGTATGGGTGTTGATTTTGCGAGGCAAAGGAATGGATCTGACAATACGGATTTTACGCTCGCGTAAAGGGAAAAAGCTTTCTCAGCAAGCTTTGGCTGATTTAATTGGTATCTCCCGTAGCGCACTAGCTCAGTGGGAAACGAAGATGAGTAGTCCTAGTTTGGAAAATCTGCGCAAAATGTCTGAGGTGCTAGGGGTATCGTTTGAGTGGCTGGCTACGGGTAGAGGAAACCAGTATCTAGCTCAACCAGCAGATACAATTTGTGATACCGATGTTGACCATGAAATCATGCGCAGTCTCCATCAAGTCGATCTCAAAAAGAAACGGGCGATCTTAAATATTTTAAAGGCAATGGGTTAACCCAGATATTCTGTCAATTTTTCTGACGTGTGCGTAATCATTTATGGTCTCGGTAAATTGGGTCAGCGGACAGTTCTCTGTATATAGCCAGCTACATTAAATGCTGCTGAGACGATAAGGACAAGAAAAATCAGATACAAAATATAAAATATCCTGAAAAAATAGCGTGCTCAATGTAACAAACACTAACGTATTGCCTGATCCCGCCGTGTTTTATGGCTATTCTTGGTGATTTACAGCATTTTTCAATTTAATTCCTGCTTTAAACTGCGGAAGCTTACAAGCAGGAATACCAACCTCCTGACCTGTTTGAGGGTTACGGCCTTTTCTAGCCGCGCGCTCTGCTACAGAAAAAGTACCAAAACCAACCAGTTGTATACTATCCCCTTGTGATAAAGTGCGCTGAGTTTGCTGAATAAATGCATTCACGGTGCGCTCAGCTGCATGAGTAGAGAAACCAGAAAGGGAAGCAACCTGTTCGATCAATTTTTTTTTGTTCATCATAAACCTCTTTATCATCAATCCTGTCATGAGTTAGATAGGTGGTATGCAGCTAGTCAATGACAGGTAATATCTTACGGTATGTTTGGCTGCACACAGTTTTTTTACAATGCTACATAATCAGGTATAGCACGACTTGTGTGTTTTTTTATGTAAATATATGAAATTAAAAGATAATTAACTGATTTGATATTTTGTATACTTGAATAAAGTCAGCGCTGCTGATTACCTGCAACAAGGCCATTATCCAGTGCTAAGTATCAGATTAGATGACTGGATTAGCTGCTCGACAGACTGTTAGAATAAAGCCCCATCATTTTTACGATAGCCCATCATGTCTGTACGGTTTGTTCATCTAAGGCTTCATTCCGAATTTTCCTTGAGCGACGGACTGGTTCGCATTAAATCATTGATAAAAACGATGACAAATGCAGGAATGCCTGCTGTGGCTGTTACTGACCAGTCGAATTTTTGCTCGCTGGTAAAATTTTACACCAGCATGATTGGAGCTGGGCTTAAGCCTATTTGTGGCATGGACATATGGGTCAGTCCAGTTGATGACGATCATGGACCAAGCCGTATGGTACTGTTATGCATGAATGAAACGGGTTATAGAAACCTGACTAAACTGATCTCTCAAGCTTTTCTGGAAAACCAACACCACGGAAAAGCTATTGTGAAGCGTGAATGGATCAAAGAGAAGTCAGCGGGGTTGATTGCACTGTCTGGTGGTCGTGAAGGTGATATTGGCCATGCATTATTAGCCAACAATGAAACAGCCGCCATAAATGCATTAAAAGAGTGGATGAGAACGTTTCCTGATTGTTTTTATCTCGAGCTACAAAGAACAAATCGAGCTGGAGATGAAGACTATCTCCACAGCGCAATGAAATTAGCCGATGCGTATCAATGCCCGGTTGTTGCTACCAATGATGTTATGTTTCTGTCTAAAGAGGACTTTGAAGCGCATGAAGCACGTTTTTGTATTGGCGAGGGCGTTACGTTAGACGACCCTCGGCGTAGCCGCCGTTACTCGCAAGAACAATATTTAAAATCTGAGGAGGATATGCTTGAACTGTTTGCGGATATTCCTGAAGCAATTGAAAATACAGTTCAGATAGCCAAACGTTGCAATATTAATATCCGTCTTGGGGAACCTTTTCTTCCAGCATACCCTGTGCCCAATGGTATGACTATGGATGTCTTTTTTCGTCAATTTTCTCACGATGGTTTATCGGAACGGCTTGAGCAGATTCTCGATAAAAACGACCCAGCATATGCCGATAAGGAAAAGGTTTATCGGGAACGCCTAGATTTTGAAATAGATACTATCTTAGCGATGGGGTTTCCCGGTTACTTTTTGATCGTCATGGACTTTATTCAGTGGGCAAAAAAAAATGGCATCCCTGTGGGGCCTGGACGAGGCTCTGGTGCAGGTTCTTTAGTGGCTTACGCACAAAAAATTACCGACCTTGACCCCATAGCATACGATTTGCTTTTTGAACGATTTCTGAACCCTGAACGGGTTTCAATGCCTGATTTTGATGTTGACTTTTGTATGGATGGCCGAGATCTAGTCATCGACTACGTTGCTCGAACCTACGGCCGCGATGCAGTATCACAAATTATCACCTTTGGAACCATGGCAGCAAAAGCGGTTGTTCGGGATGTCGCCCGTATTCAAGGAAAATCTTATGGTCTTGCTGACCGACTCTCAAAAATGATTCCTTTCGAAATAGGCATGACGCTTAATAAAGCCTATGAACAGGAAGAGACGATTCAAGATTTTCTGAAACAAGATACAGAAGCCGATGAAATCTGGGAAATGGCACTGAAGCTGGAGGGAATAACTCGTAACGTAGGCAAACATGCTGGTGGAGTAGTTATTGCGCCGACAACACTAACCGACTTTGCGCCGCTTTACTGCGATGAACATGGAGAAGGTATTGTTACCCAGTTTGATAAAAATGACGTAGAAGCTGCCGGTCTGGTTAAGTTTGATTTTCTTGGGTTGCGCACCTTAACGATTATTGACTGGGCGCTGAAAATGATTAACCCCCGTCGCCGACAAGAAGGAAAAGAGCCTCTGGATATTGCGCAAATTGATCTTGCAAATCCAGAAGCATTTACTCTCCTTAGAAAAGGAGACACTACCGCCGTATTCCAGCTGGAATCCCGCGGAATGAAAGATCTTATTAAACGCTTACTCCCTGATTGTTTTGAAGATATTATCGCATTAGTGGCTTTGTTCCGTCCTGGGCCGTTACAGTCAGGCATGGTAGATAATTTTATCAACCGAAAGCACGGACGAGAAAAGGTTTCTTACCCGGATGCCCAATACCAACATGCGTCTCTAAAGCCCATTCTTGAACCCACCTACGGCATCATTCTATACCAAGAACAAGTTATGCAAATTGCTCAAGTACTTGCAGGTTATACCCTTGGAGGTGCTGATATGCTGCGTCGTGCCATGGGTAAGAAAAAGCCTGAAGAAATGGCCAAGCAGCGCGCTATCTTTGAAGAGGGCGCAATTCGCCATGGCATTGATGGTGAATTAGCGATGAAGATTTTTGATCTGGTAGAGAAATTTGCAGGATATGGTTTTAACAAGTCACATTCTGCCGCTTATGCATTGGTTTCCTATCAGACGTTGTGGCTAAAAGCGCACTATCCGGCAGAATTTATGGCTGCGGTCATGAGTTCTGATATGCAAAATACGGATAAAGTGGTCATATTTATTGAAGAGTGTCGGAATATGGGGCTGACAGTACTACCGCCTAGCGTTAACAGTGGTAAGTATATGTTCGGCGTTAATGAAGATGGGCAGATTGTGTATGGATTAGGTGCTATTAAAGGCTTAGGTGAAGGCCCTATTGACAGTTTTGTTCAAGCACGTGCTGAAGGGGGTAATTTCACGGATATTTTTGATTTCTGTCAGCGAGTCGATTTAAAGCGAGTAAATAAACGCGTGTTAGAAGCACTGGTGCGTTCAGGTGCAGTTGATGTATTGGGGCCTGAGGCATCTCATGGGCAGTTAGGTAGAAATAGAGCGGTATTGGAAGCCAGTCAAGAAGAAGCAGTCAAAGCCGCAGAACAGGCCAGTAAAAGTTTTAGTTCAGGTCATAATGACCTGTTTGGTGAGCTGGTTCCAGCAGATAAAAAAGAGGTTTATGCTGCCTATGCTGATGTGCACCCATGGCCAGATAAAGCTCGTCTTCAAGGAGAAAAAGAAACCCTTGGGCTTTACTTGACGGGGCATCCGATAGATGCCTACGAAGATGAGATTAAACACTTTATCCGCCATCGAATTAAAGACTTACAAGCTGCTCGAAATGAGACTCAAACCATAGTCGGGTTAGTTGTAAATATGCGCATCATGAAAAATAAACGTGGCGATAAAATGGCTTTTATTACACTTGATGACCGTACGGCACGGATAGAAATTGCTGTTTTTGCTGATGTTTTTAATGATTGCCAGTCGCTGATTCAAAAAGATGCGGTCTTAGTGGTGGAAGGAGAAGTTAACCATGATGATTATTCCAGCGACTTAAAAGTTAGAACGAAAAAAGTTATGAACTTAATGAATGCGCGTTGTCATTATGCTCGCAGCCTGATTATTAATTTGTCTATTCACACAGTAGGAAAAGATTTTGCTGACCGACTAGCTTTTTTACTTGAAACGCATGCTGGCGACTTACCCATACAGATTAATTATTGTGGTGATGGTGCCGCGGCCAATGTTGTATTAGGTGATCAGTGGAAAGTTAATCCCAGTGATGAGTTGATACTCAGTTTACGCCAATGGTTGGGCGACGATGCGGTACGTATAAAGTACAATTCATAGCAACAGCTAATAATAAAGGCTATATTGTTCAGATGCCATAACAAGCTATACTTTCATCTGATTAAGGTATGCAGTGGTGATAAAAGAATACGACGATCTAATATCACTGTTTTGATTGATCTTACCAAAACGCTATAGGAAAAGAGGGCAGTTTGCATGGGTACTGAAGTAGCAAAAAACCCTAATGAGAATCATAAAGAAATACCTGGAAATCCTTCACTAGCCACATCCAGTAAAATTAAATTAAACGATCGTTCTAACGGAAAGCCACTGCGTGTTTTAAGTGAAGATGACTGGGCATTTTGGCTTCATAACGGTTATATTGTGATTAAGCAAGCCGTTCCTCGGGAGCAAGCACTAGAAACGGGAGATTTTATTTGGACATTTGAAGATAAAAATAAAAATGACCCCCTGACTTGGTATACCAAAGAGCGTGCTGAAGCAGATATGAAAGAGTTGGTTGGTACCGGTATGGTTGAAGTCTACAATCATCAATTACTTTGGAATAACCGCCAGAGCCCAAGAGTGTATGATGCTTTTGTCGATATCTGGGGAGTAGAAGCATTATGGTGCACTATTGATCGCGCAAATCTTAATTTCCCTTTGCGCCCAGGCTTTGAATACAAAAGTTTTATCCACTGGGATTATGATCCGGATACTAAGCCTCAAAATGTGCAGGGCGTTCTGGCGCTTAATGACCAAACCGACGAAAATATGGGCGGATTTCAATGTATCCCTGAACTTTATCGTACGTATGATAGCTGGAAACTTACTCAGCCTAAAGATCGTGATCATTTCAAACCAGACATCACTGGCTTGGAAGATAAGATTGAGAAGGTTAAGCTTGAGGCGGGTGATTTGTTGATATTTAATTCAAGTCAACCACATGGTATTCGTGCTAATCGATCGAAAAACAAGGTGCGTATTGCTCAGTATATTTCAATGATGCCAGCGGAAGAAAACAACCAACCTATGCGGCAGTGGCGAATCAACTCATGGAAGAACAGAGTCGCACCAGAAGGTCATGCTTTTCCCGGTGACCCTCGACGCTTAGAGCAAACACGCTATAGCACCGCTAAGCTATCTTCTTTGGGAGAGAAGCTATTAGGTCTTAAGTATTGGAATAAATAAAGGCAGTTATTCAGATTTACTTTTGTGGTCAATATTATTTGTCGCTTACGACAGTTTGCATCTTTGATGCCTTTGAGTCTATTTTATAGCGGTATTTAAGTGTGCACATGGCGCTATAGCTGTTGTTATAGCGCTATGATTTGGTACTTTCGAGAGTTCGTGTAAGCTATAACTTTTATGCTCTTGCCGCTAGTTTTAGCTGGTTAACTAGTAAGCATTCAGTCTTGGTATTTTTCTTCTTCTTTGGTTTCCTGAACCCATCGGAATACTTCGGCAACAGGCTCGATTAGCTCACTAGGAATATAAGCAGCAATATCCACATCAAATAGTGCATGAGCCAAAGGAACGTTTTCTAGCACAGGGATGCCTTCTTTTTCTGCAACCTTGACAATAAACCGCGCATGAGCGCCTCTCCCTTTAACCATAATAACCGGTAATGGCGTACTTTTTTGGCGGTAATGCAATCCAATGGCAAGATGTGTTGGGTTTTTAATGACAACATCTGATTTTTTAGTATTATCCGCAGAATTCAGAATTTCCTGATGGATTTCTTTTCGCTTGCTTTTTATCTCAGGGCTTCCTTCCATTTCTTTATATTCTCTTTTTACCTCATCTTTAGTCATACGCTGTTGTTTCATGAAATTATGACGTTCGAATAAATAATCCAACACAGCAATGGCTATAAAAGCAGCAACAGAATAAAGCAGAAGTTGCTTCATCACTTCCCCTGCTACAGGGAGTATGCATTTAGAACCACAATAAGGAATGTTGACCATATCTTTCATGCTGGTACTAATAACGTAATATACAACAAAAGATAGGAAAATTATTTTGAAAATAGATTTGAAAAATTCTACTAGATTTTTCATGGAGAATATTTTTTTTGCCCCTTGAATAGGGTCAATTTTTTTAATATCTGGTTTAATAGATTCTGAGGAAAATAGCAGGCCAAATTGCATAGCATTGCCTATAATGGCTGAAAACATAGCCACCAAAACCAGCGGTAGTAATAGGAAAATAAATTCATCAAGTATGCCAGTAACGACTACTTTTAGAGCAAAATCAAAATTTTCATTATAGACTTTAGCTGGAAATAAGAGCATCTGCTCAATGCTTTCCATCAGCATGCTCCCCATAATCCATAGCGTAATCAGTACAGCAATTAATCCAAATGTACCTGATACTTCCTTGCTTTTAGCAACCTGACCTTTTTTTCGAGCATCGCGCAATTTTTTCGGGGTGGGCTCTTCGGTTTTTTCAGCACTCATTGCCAGAGTATCCCCAAGCTTTTAAACAAGCTGCCCATATCCATCAAATGTTGACGAGATAGTACCATTATTGTTCCCACGTAAATTACTAAAATGGCTGCGGCCACACCACTTTTAATTGGCATAGCAAGAATGAATACATTAAGTTGCGGTGCTGAGCGGCTAATTAGCGCAATACCAAATTCGGTTATGAACATTGAAATGACTACAGGTGCAGAAAGCCACATGCAGAGGCTAACAATGAGGTCAAACTGACCAAGGAAGAATAGTGTCGCTTTCATATTGAGTTCGGGATAATAACTAAATACTGGCCATGTCTCATAACTGAGGAATAGATTTTTTAATAAGAGTAAAAAGAGACCACTGGTCATTACAAGAGCAATAAAAGCCTGTGAAAACAGTAATCCAAGAGATGAGGTTTCTGAGCCAGAAAAGGGATTCATTACACTGGCCATAGAGGCACCACGTTGGTTATCAATAAAAAAACCGGCTGACTCCAATGCCCAGAATGGAATAGCTATACAAAAGCCCATCAGTGCCCCAATGAAAACTTCCTTTAGCACAATGCCTGCTGTTACAAAGATAGGAATAGATTCATCAGGTTTACTGTCGGCAATCAAAGGATGTAAAAATAGAACCAAGCACATACAGATACCATTCCTGATCATGGTACCACCAAGAATTTTTTTATGGAGCATGGGCAGAACAGTAAACATTGCTAATAACCTAGGCAACCCCATGCTCAGTACATAAAACCAGTCTTTTAGTTCATTGACCGGTAGCATCATTTATAGTCCCGGAATTTGATTCATGATGGTGAGCGAATAATTATAAATTTCTATTCCTACCCATCTAGCAGTGAGTAGTATGCTGATGATGACGGCAATCAGCTTGAAAGCAAAAGGTAAGGTTTGCTCTTGTATTTGAGTTAAAGCTTGTAAAAGACTGACGAGCAGGCCAACTGCAGAGGCTGCAATAATTGGCGGCATTGATAAAAGTAGTGTGAGCATCAATGCTTGAGCTGATAGTGTGATAACATCAGGGTCAACCATAGCTCAACACCAGTCCATGGGTCAGGCGGGTCCAGCCATCGAGCATAACAAATAATAAGAGCTTGAAAGGCAGGGATATCGTCATAGGTGATACCATCATCATTCCCATGGCTAACAGAATATTGGAGATAATCAAATCAATTACGACAAATGGTAGATACAATAAGAAACCAATTTGAAATGCTTTGGCTAATTCAGAAATACAAAAGGCTGGCATCAAAATTATAAAATCATCTTTATCCAGCTCTGCACGGTATTTTTCTGGCCATAAAGCACCTGCCGTTTTTAGGAAGAATCCACGCTCGCGCTTATTTGTATTTTTTTTAAGAAACTCTCGATAAGGCTCCATAGATGCTTTTACACTGTCTACCCAAGACATATCTTCAACGGTAAAGCTTAGATTATGCTGTTTGATAATCTCACTGGCTTGGTAGCCTACAGGCGCCATAATGTAAAGCGATAAGATTATCGCAAGGCCATTCATGGCAATATTGGGTGGAATCTGCTGCAAACCAGTTGCGTTGCGTAAAATAGAGAACACAACAACCAGCTTTAAAAAAGAAGTGCCCATAACAGCGAAAAAGGGAATAAGAGACATCAATGCCAATGGAAGTAGCAGATAAAACGGACTTGTTAGAGTGATAATGCTATCCATTGCCGGCTTCCATGGTCTATAGCGCTACAGTAGCTAACTATGTTTTATTCAATTGAGTAATTTTTGCGCCCAATCGGTTTTCTATTTGCACTAGCTGACATTCTGCAATGACCTTTCCATTGGCTCGAATGCGAACGGGCTGCTCTATAGGCCGGTCTAGTTCGAAAACAAAACCTGGGTTAAGACCAGTTAGATCGCTGGCATTGAATTGTTGCCGGCCTATTTCAAAGAGTAATTCTACAGATAAATCAGCAAGGTCTACGCCTTCTTCATGCTCATTCAGCTCGTCATCCATGGTGATTATCCTCTGTTGAATTGTAACTTGCTCCCCATCCATTTCGGCAATAAATGCGATATGAGGGTTCAATCGAATAATGATCTGGTTACCAGTGACATGTTGTTGCAGGAAAATAATATCACCTGTTTCCAACTCTTTTATTTCTTTGGTAGATAATAATGAGCGACCTAATTCAATCCCTGCACGAACAGGAATATTTTGCATGGCGGGGTTATACGCTCTTGGCAGTGCATTGAATAAAGAAAAAATAACGTCACTGTTATCTATTAGTGCAGAACAATTGATATTTGCAATATTAGCCGATATCAATAGGCCCATATCTACTGAGCCAGTGCTACTTGGTCTTAGACCTAATACCTCAATGGGCATATCAATAAATTGAGCTGTTTGTTGCGCGATTGGAACAATGCGATAGTGTAAAACAGCCATTAATAATTCATCAGGTAATACGCTGATTACGTCATGATTAAGCTGCTCGGGTAAAAAGGAGTTAACAGCATGAGCATCCAGTTCAATCGTTGCTGGCGCATTATTAATATTTAACTCAAGTGTATAGTTAAAAACATGGCTCTGTTTAATTGCCGATAGGGTGAACCGAGCAGTTTGTCCTGCAATAGTGGTTTCATAATCTGTTTTCAGGCATGATAGCGCTCTACTGAGTTTAGCCTGCTCAGATGTAAGTTTTATTAACTCTAAAGGCTGTGTTGACATGCCTTACCTATATGCGTTTATTTTTTCTATCAATATCAACGGTTTCATCTTCAACATACTCATTCCTGGAATTGTCACCGCCTTGATCATTCATATCACCGGCCATGTCTAAGCTGAGCTGAACTATTTCAGTAGAAAAACGTTCATCAAGTTGTTTTTGAAGACTGGCAGCATGTTGCGCTAGAAAGTTGTGAGAATCTAGCGACGAGGTATTCATGGTCACAGTGAGCTCTCCTCCATGGCGGTTAATGCGCACTTCTGTTCCTGGAAGAATAGTGTCTTTTATTGTAATTCTTATTTCTGCACCATTAACGGCATCTTTAGCTGATACATGTATTTGATCTGCCATTTTTTGTAATGCAGCCTCAATAGCCTTGATACTTTGTGATTTTTGGATCTCTTTCATTTGCATATCTGCTTTCAATTGAGCATCTTGAATATGAGACCATGGCGAATCCATCTGCTCTCTGAACCTGTTATGATCAAGGGAGTTTAAAGCGTTTTTCTGATCATCAAGCCCCTGCTTGCCATCTTTATTTATTTCGTCTGCAAGAGATCGCTCCAACTCACCGTTGAGCAATTGATTTAATTTATCCTTATTGGTCCCTTGATTGGCCTCTTTGCTTTGAAGAGCAAGCAGGCTTTTAGCATGCTTACTTTGTTCGGCAAAAATACTGTCTAGCGATTGCTCTTCTTCATCATTTTTGTGATTTTTTGGTTTATTAGCTTGGTCTTTTTTCTTTAGTTGATCAGCAAACTTTTCAGCTTCATTTTCTGAGACCTTCTGACTTGATTGTCGCTGCTGTGCTTGATCAGTAATCGATGTATTATTTTGCTGGCTCTGTGTGTTTGAATTTTGGTCAATTTGCATGGTTCGCCTCCAGTGAGTGCGCTAGCGATTTGGACGTACAGAAAACTCTTCCATTTCAATGTCTTCTAACCGCTCAGCTTCTTTAGCGGCTTCTTCATCAAGTACTTTGGTAAATTCCTCAAATTTTTTTACTGCCTGCATGGCCTTATGATAAGCCTCTGTTGCGTTTTTTAGGTGCTGCTCTGTTTCGACAACATGGTTTTTGGCTATCTCTATGGCCTGTTCCAGCTCAGCATCTTTCTCCCTCATAGCGGCTACTTTCTGTTTTAGAAAACAGAGATCGTATTGCCGAACGTCTGCATTCAATATGTTATCGTATAGAGTGCGCTCTTCTTTACAGCGCCAATTAGTATAATCTTCTAGGGCTTGTTCTTTATCTTTTTGCTTTTGCTGAGCCTCTGCCAATAAGCGCTTGCACTGGAGCACCTTCTGATAAGCAGATTCTTCTCGTATTTTTTTAACTTTTAGCAAGTCATGAAGCATTAGGTACCTGCAATTTGTCGCAAATAAGAGACAGCGTCATCAAAGTTAAAATATTCATTGGTGCTCTGGCGTAAAAATTCTTGGATGCTTGCTATTTTTTGCAGGGCTTCATCTGCCACAGGATCAGAGCCTGGTTTGTATTCACCTACTTTTACAAGTAGCTCAATATCGTCATATTTCGATAAAAGCTCCCTGATTTTACCTGCGGCTATAATGTGTTCATTTGGTACGATAGTAGACATTACACGGCTTGTGCTGGCGATGATATCAATGGCTGGATAATGATTGGAGGCTGCCAGTTTACGCGACATAATAATATGACCATCAAGAATGGAGCGGGTTTCATCTGCAACCGGCTCAGTCATATCATCTCCTTCAACCAGTACGGTATACATGGCTGTGATAGAACCCTTACTAGACATTCCTGCCCGTTCCATTAATTTTGGTAAGGTAGCAAATACGGAGGGAGGAAAACCTCTGCGAGTGGGCGGTTCTCCTGCAGCAAGGCCAATTTCTCTCTGGGCTCTAGCAAAACGAGTCACGGAGTCCATCAATAACAAGACACGCTTGCCTCGGTCTCTAAAATACTCAGCAACGGCTGTCGCTGTATAGGCTGCTTTGATGCGCTCCATTGACGATTTATCAGACGTTGCTACAACAATGACTGATTTTTTTATACCTTGATCTCCTAAGTCATGCTCGATAAATTCTCGTAATTCTCTTCCTCGTTCGCCTATTAGAGCCAGAACAGTCACGTCAACCTCAGCGCCTTTAACAAGCATAGAAAGCAGTGTACTTTTACCGCCACCAGCCGCTGCAAATATACCCATCCGTTGCCCTTCACCACACGTTAGTAAACTATCCAATGCTTTAATTCCCAGTGGTAAAGGTTGAGAGATAGTTTGTCGACTCATTGGATCAGGAGACTCTGCATAAACCGGATACCATGTTTCCGGCTCTATGCCATTAAACGCATGTTTATCGAGTGGATTACCCATACCATCAAGCACATGGCCAAGCAAATGACTGCCTACCCCGACGTGATGAACTGTGCCAGTAGGTATTACCTCCGTACTAGAAGAAATACCCATTAGTTCTCCTAAGGGAGCAAGCACTGTTTCATTTTCTTGGAAACCAACAACCTCTGCGTACTCCGTATTATTTTCTGTAGGCGATATCAATCGACATAGTTCACCCACTTTTACATTAGGCACGGCAGCTTTGATAATCATGCCTTTTACCTCGGTAACACGCCCCCTGATATCAACCAATGGAGCATCATCCACAGCTTTTTTCAAAGCGTTGGTGAGATAATTAAAAGCATCGGGCACAACAGTGTCTCCTTTCACTACGTGTAGTCCTATTTGTACACGCTAAAGCTAAACTAAATGCTTAATCCTTTGCTAATAGCCCTTAGTATGTACAATCCTGGTGTATAAATAGGTATTGCAATAAACCCTCTTGTTATGGCTATCGGCAAGAGGTTAATTTAAATGTAATGACAAGCTGATGATTATCTTGTTACGAGCGTAAGGACTGGGACCAAACTCTAAAGGAGGTTGGCCTGTGTGCTTAAGATATAGAAACGGAGGTAAGCAGTATAAGAAGTATTCGAGATGATAGAAAAAAGGGTCTGAGCAATCAGACCATCATGCCCATATCGCCAGAGCCGCTCGCAGGTGGCTTGGGGATTAGCTTATCAGACTTATCATTCTTATTACTCTTACCATTGTTTTTCTGGGCTGACTCTAGCTCGCCAACAATCCACTCCAATGTGTTAACAAACTTCTCAAGAGATGTTTCAAAGAGACCATAATCAGCAGAGGCCTGTATCGAGCGAATCAATAAAACTTCTGACTTATCATGATTTAGTGCAATAAATGCCCCCTGCATACTATGGTGTTGCAGGTTGAAAGATAGCATCGTTTCATACAAATTAGTTTTCGCTATATCATGAGCATCCATAGGTCTGATTGAGGCAACAAAGACGAGAGCTTCATCGTCTACTAAGTATTCCATATTAACGACTAAGGTATCGTCAAAACAGAGTCCACAGGCATCATGTTCGTTTAAGGTCAGTTCGCCCAGACCAATGCTCTGGGCAAAGTGTTGCAGGTTTTCTTCAACATTTTGCTTAAAAGACATTGATTATACCCTCCGCTGGTAACAAATCAGTAAAAAGTGATGTAGTTCTTACTATATATCTCATATCTCGGTCGCATTGTGAAATTATTAAAGGCAATATATTTTTTTATATGTTTTTCTATTTTCGATATAATATTTAATAGTGTGTATTATTTAAGTATTTTTAATTTGCGGCTACAAACCGTGCTGCATTGCCTATCGCTGCTAGTGGTTATGTATGACAGATTTATCAAACATTAGTAATAATGTCTGGATGGCAGAAGCGCTTGATGAAGCCAGAAAAGCTGCGTTAAAAGGCGAAGTGCCCGTCGGAGCTGTTGTTGTTTATGACAAAAAAATCATTGCTAGGGCACACAACCAACCGATTTCTAGCTGTAATCCAGTGGCTCATGCAGAAATTTTGGTCTTACAGGCAGCGGCAATCGCGATAGGGAATTACCGACTGATAAACTGTGATCTTTATGTCACGCTTGAGCCTTGCACGATGTGTGCAGGTGCTCTCGTTCACAGCAGGGTGCGCCGAGTTATTTATGGTGCTTCTGAGCCAAAAGCAGGTGCGATTGTTAGCATGAGCAATGTGTTAGCTCAACCGCAGATGAATTATAAGATAAAAGTAACCGCCGGAGTGATGGCTAAAGAGTGCAGTGAGATCATTAGTGCATTTTTTAAAATGAGGCGCCAACAGGTTAAAGAGAAGGTAGCACTGTAGCCTCTTAACCATTAAGTAGAGCAAAAACACCTCCTTTGCAATGACATTACTCTGTCGCTGGTTTCCTAGGGTGCGTTTCGATTATGATACACACCCTATGACGTTGCTGAGTTAAGTCTAAGGACAAGCCTAAAGATGCTGATATTGCGTGGCACCCCAACACTTTCTGATTTTCGTGCTCATAAGCTGCTTCTCTCTGTTCAAGAGAAAGTACCGAGCGTGACCGGTATTTATGGAGAATATCAGCACTTTGTTGCTCTTCACTCGAAGCTCAACAAACAGAAATATAGTGTTCTTCAACGCTTATTAACCTACGGTTCACAGAAATGCCGACAGAATCCATCAGACCATTTATTTCTCATTACGCCGCGTCTTGGTACCTTATCTCCTTGGTCAAGCAAAGCAACAGAAATTGCTCATAATTGTGATTTAGCTCAGGTTAAGCGCATAGAGCGAGGCGTTGCTTATTATCTGGACGTTACAAAACCGCTATCTGTTAGTGAGCGAGAGCTGGTGGCAGGTGAACTCCATGATAGGATGACAGAAACGGTTCTATATAATATGCAGGATGCAGAGCGGTTATTTTTAGAGTTTGAGCCAGAACCTTTAGTAGAAATTGACCTGCAAGCTGGCGGCAAAGCCGCGCTTTTAGCGGCTAACCAGCAGTTAGGTCTGGCGCTTGTAAGTGATGAAATAGATTACCTGTTTGACAATTATCAGAAGATGCAACGCAATCCAACAGATGTCGAACTGATGATGTTTGCTCAGGCTAACTCCGAACATTGTCGGCATAAGATTTTTAATGCGTCTTGGTCTATTGATGGTGTAAAACAAGAGCACTCTCTGTTTCAGATGATTCGCACAACCCATCAGATGAATAACAAGGGTGTGCTATCAGCCTACAAAGATAATGCATCGGTTATCAATGGGTTCAAAGCCCAACGTTTTTATCCAGAGCCCCAGTCACAAGCATATCAGTATTCTGCGGAAGATGTGCATATCCTAATGAAAGTAGAAACCCATAATCATCCTACCGCGATTTCTCCTTGGCAAGGTGCGTCTACTGGAGCAGGTGGTGAAATTAGGGATGAAGGTGCAACAGGAAAAGGCGCCAAACCAAAAGCAGGGCTTACTGGTTTTTCTGTTTCTAATCTAAATATCCCTGGCTTTCAGCAGTCTTGGGAACACCCTTATGGCAAACCGGATCGGCTTGTTTCAGCCCTTGATATTATGACTGAAGGCCCCTTGGGAAGTGCAAGCTTCAATAATGAATTTGGTCGCCCAGGCTTATGTGGTTATTTCAGAACATTGGAAACTGCAGTTAACACTGAGCAAGGGTTACAGGTGTATGGTTATCATAAGCCAATAATGCTCGCTGGTGGTCTGGGTAATATTCGTGATGATCATGTTGAAAAAGACCCGATACCTGTCAATGCATCCTTGGTTGTACTAGGTGGGCCTGCCATGCAGATTGGTCTTGGCGGCGGTTCTGCCTCATCAATCGCGTCAGGTGACGGACAGGAAGAACTTGATTTTTCTAGTGTACAAAGGGGCAATCCAGAAATGGAGCGTCGCTGTCAAGAGGTTATCGATCGATGCTGGCAACTGGGCAACAAAAACCCGATTAGCTTTATCCACGATGTGGGGGCAGGTGGGTTATCTAATGCGCTGCCTGAGCTCGTCAATGACGGTGGCCGCGGTGGTCACTTCCAGTTACGCGCTATTGATAATGATGAGCCAGGGATGTCACCGCTAGCGCTGTGGTGCAATGAATCTCAAGAACGTTATGTATTAGCTATTGCGCCGAATAGACTGGCTCAGTTTGAGGCTATCTGTCAAAGAGAACGCTGCCCTTATGCTATTGTGGGCAAAGCAACAGAAGAAAAACAATTACAGGTAGAAGATAGTTATTTTAATAATACACCCGTGGCTATGCCACTTGCGACATTGTTAGGAAAACCGCCTCGAATGCACCAAGACGTGACACGCTCAGCTATACACGTCGCGCCCTTGATGCTGGGTGACGTCACTGTACTGGATACTGTACAAAATGTGCTCAAGTTGCCGGTGGTGGCCAGTAAAAGTTTCCTCATCACTATTGGTGATAGAACCGTAACGGGGCTAGTAGCCCAAGATCAGATGGTTGGCCCATGGCAGGTACCCGTGGCGGATTGTGCTGTTACTGCTACAAGTTTTAATACCTATACTGGAGAAGCCATGGCTATAGGTGAACGTGCACCTATTGCACTTGTTAATGCCCCCGCATCAGGCCGTATGGCGGTCGCGGAAGCAATCACGAATATCGCCAGCAGCCGCATTACTAACATTGGCGATATTAAACTGTCTGCTAACTGGATGGCAGCAGCTGGTGCCCCTGGAGAAGATGTGCGACTGTTTGATACAGTTCAGGCAGTGGCAATGGAGCTCTGTGCTGAATTGGGTATTTGTATTCCGGTAGGCAAGGATTCCATGTCAATGAAAACCAGCTGGCATGACGATCGAAAGAGTAAGTCGGTCACATCACCTTTATCGCTTATTGTCTCTGCTTTTGCTCCTGTTATTGATATTCGTAAAACGGTCACACCACAACTCAGAACGGATCAAGGAGATACTGACCTTATTGTTATTGATTTAGGCCGAGGTAAAAACCGTCTGGGGGGATCAGCGCTCGCGCAAGTGTACTGCCAAGTGGGCAATGAAGCACCTGATCTTGACAACCCTAAAGATCTTAAAGGATTTTTTGCAGCCGTCCAAACTCTGATTGCAAACGATTACCTTATTGCATATCACGACCGTTCAGATGGTGGTTTATTCACAACGTTAATAGAAATGACCTTTGCTGGGCGCACCGGTATTACTGTTAACTTGAATAAGTTAATAACAACCGAAAGTCAGGTGCTTTCTACTTTATTTAATGAAGAACTCGGTGCAGTGATACAAGTTCATCGAGACAATAAAGGTAAGGTGAAAGATATATTAGCTCAAAATGGTCTGGGTGAATGCAGTCATACCATCGGAACATTAAGAGGTGGGCAGAGCATCTGCTTTACTTTTAATGGTGAGCCCGTATTGCATGAAAGCCGGGTAAAATTTCAACGCTGGTGGGCTGAAACTAGCTATCGAATACAGGCAATGCGCGATAATGAAGCGTGTGCTCAACAAGAATTTGATAATTTGCTTGATGATCATGACCAAGGGCTTCATGCGGCTGTTCCTTTTGATGTGCGAAAGGATATTGCTGCACCTTATATTGCTACAGGTGTAAGACCGGCTATTGCGATTCTGCGTGAACAAGGAGTAAATGGCCATACAGAAATGGCTGCTGCATTTGAGTGTTCGGGTTTTTCTGCGATTGACGTGCATATGAGCGATTTGATTACAGGACGACGACAGCTCAAAGATTATCAAGGGCTAGCAGCTTGCGGTGGGTTTTCTTATGGTGATGTTTTAGGCGCAGGAGAAGGTTGGGCTAAATCGATTTTGTGTAATGAAAGCTTAAGAGATCAGTTTGCATACTTTTTTGATCGGCAGGATAGCTTTACTTTGGGTGTTTGTAATGGTTGTCAGATGTTATCTAACCTTCATGAGTTGATTCCTGGCACAGAGCACTGGCCGCACTTTGTTAGAAATCAATCTGAACAGTTTGAGTCACGCTTGGTTATGGTTGAAGTGCAGCCTAGTCAATCACTCTTACTGTCAAATATGGTGGGCGCTAGAATGCCTATTGCTGTCGCGCACGGAGAAGGTTTAGCTGAATTTTCAAAAGAGGGACAGCTTGCAGCCCTAGCAGAAAAAAGGCAAATAGCACTGAAATATATTGATAATACAGGTCGACCGACTCAGCGCTACCCTTACAATCCCAATGGAACCACTCAAGGTATAACTGGTCTTACATCAGAAGATGGAAGAGTCACCATCATGATGCCTCATCCAGAGCGCCTATTCAGAACGGTTCAACATAGTTGGCACCCAGATAGTTGGGCAGAACATGGCCCTTGGATACAAATGTTTCGTAATGCAAGAGCATGGTTGAAGTAAAGCGAATATACTTTGTTGCCTCATTATGTTGATAAAAAGCGCTAACGTTTTTCTGTATCAATAAAATGAGATAGACAAACGCTAAATTTTTCAAGTTCTATAGGTATAAGCAAGTATAATTTTGTATACTCTTTGAATATAAAAATGTTACAAAGTACAAACTAAGAGAAATTAAAGTTTTTACAAACAGCCCATAACTAAGATGAGTGAAATCCGAAGTGATAACATAATATCTTATAAATCGGTGGGCATGAAACTAAAATAAGCTGGAGATTGTATGGTAGTAAATAAAATAACACCAATGGTACTAATGTCGCTTTTGGTTATGATGTTATCAGGCTGTATGTCAGATTTAACAGGGGAAACCTATTCTCGAGATGAAGCAAGAACTACACAGAACGTCAACTTTGGCACCATTACCGAGGTAAAATTTGTTAAATTACAGGGCACTCAATCAGGTGTTGGCAGTTTAGCTGGTGGAGCTATTGGTGGCATAGCGGCAGGATCTAATATTGGTGAAGGCAGTGGTAGCTCTGTTGCGGCGATTGCAGGCGCTGTGGCAGGTGGTGTGTTGGGCAACATGGCTGAACAGAAACTGACAACCAAGCAAGGAATAGAGCTAACCATCAAATTGGACAATGGTCGATATATTTCTGTTGTACAGCAGGTAGACCCGAATGCGCCTTTGACAAAGGGAGACAATGTTAAAATCTTGAGTCAGGGTGATACCAGTCGTGTTGTGAAAGTGCAATAACGCATTTGACTTATCTCATTAGTTGCTGACAGGCTAGCGAGCTTGAATTGAAAAAAAGCTTAGATGCTTAAAAATATGCTTGCAAGCCTATGTAGATACAAGCCTCTGCTGTATGCCAGAGGCTGACAATGATTAAAATCAGTTGATAGTGCTCGCAGTATATGAATTCGCTAATTGCTCTATAGCATGGTTTGGCTTATTTAGAAAAGCAGGTATTCCTTCGTATAAGGCGCTTTAGTCGGGCTAGAAAATTTATATTATTATGTTCTATTCGTTGTCTTCTGGCTGAGCGGTATAAGCAACTATCATCTTAATTATTTATGACGATGAGTCTAACATCCAATTTTTTGCGATAAAGCATTCTTTTGCTTTTGCCTGAATCATAACAGGGTATCCATGGAAGCTATTTAGGGAAAACTTATTTTCCATACCACTTCTGTGCAGAGCATGCCTTAAATGATGAGAAACGACGCTATCCACCGCAAAATAAACTGATCCAATTTCCAGTGCAGTCAGTGCTTCGATATAGTGGTAGATATAAGAAATCCCCTTATTTTGAAAAAAAATAGGAAAATCAATATCACCATAACCAAACTCTGTTATCTCGATATTATAACGATCATGTCGCTCAAAATACATTGCATGGCAATACAGATGACTATTTAGTGTTAATCTGAAGTCCACTCGACTAGTATTCGAACATATCAAGCGAGTTATTATGAGACTGCCAAAATCTGGGTGTGAAAATATAAATTTTTTTTGGCAGGTAAATCATAAAGATCTGCACCCTTTGTTATAATACAAGATAAGATTGAACGCCAATACGCAATATATTAAGTTAGCTAAATGCAAAAATAGTCACCGAAGCCGCTTTGATAATGAATAAAAATAACGATGAGGATAGGAAAAATACTATTCGTCTGAGAAGGTATCCCGACATTTTATGCTAGGACCTTATTAAATTAATATTAACAATGCGCCTTTAGCCACTTCAATTGTCGGTTTACGACATGATTAAAATGTTTGCTATTGTAGAGTTCGTAGTGTGTGGCTTTGGCCTCTATATGCAGCTGCTTTGGCTCAGAGGCTAAAGCATACAAACGCTTTGACTCTTCAGCAGGATTTACGCCATCATTTTCGGCCGCAACGATCATTACAGGAGCTGCGATATCTTTAATATACTGTTCAGGCTTATGTTGCATAGTTTCCGCAATAGTTAGAAAGGGAATTTTGATTCCTAATGCTGGAAATTGCATCCTATAAGTTTTGTAAAAATCAACTGATTGTGGGTCGGAGAGAATCTTGGCAATAGGCACCATCATTTCTCGGCCAGTCGTTGATTTTTTTATTTTCATCCGCTCTATGCTTTTCTGGAGCCGAAGCTTTTCTTCCTCAGACATACGGCCAGTAATGACCCGCTCCCCATCAGCAAATGCTAGCTGTATTAATAGACACTTAATCCGATGATCTTTTGCGGCTGCGACAACTGCATTAGCTCCGCCAAAAGACGTACCCCACAGTGCTATCCGCTCAGGATCAATATTATTAAGGCTAACACCATAGTCAATAGCAGACAGAATATCATCTATCTGATAATTAGCTTGCAGTCTTCCCTGTTCTCCCTGACTTTCGCCAAAACCGCGATAATCAAATGTTAATACAGCATAGCCATGCCTAGAAAAATAGTCGGCATAGTTAGGAATTAGAAGCTCTTTAACACCACAAAAACCATGACAGAGAATGACCAAAGGAAAAGGCTTATGACCTTTTTCTGGCAGGTAAAGGTGACCGGCAATAGTAAGCCGCTGCGAGGTAAATGATATATTTTGATGCATATCAACTTATTTAGTTTGTTCTTAAGGGGTGTTCACAGCCTTTGTCAGAACTGTAAGCTGAAATTCAACACCTTTATCGGAAAGTATATATTGTGTAAAAGCAGTATAACAGAGGACTATGCCTCTGGTTGTATTTTTTTAGATAAGTTAGACAAATATCGACGTTTAAATCTTTTGGTTTTCTTATTTTTTAGCTTGGTAACATCGTTACAAATAAGCAAAAAATAGATGTTATCTGACGTTTTTATTCTAATTAAAGAGATCATATTATTCTAGCTTAGCTTTTAGGATTTCATTAACCATCGTCGGGTTAGCTTTTCCTTTGGAGGCTTTCATACACTGACCCACAAAAAAACCCATCATTTTGCCACGCTTTTCTATAGGAGCAGAGCGATACTGTTCAACCTGTTTATGGCAGGCAGCTAACACTTGGTCAACCATGCTTTCAATTGCACTAGTATCCGTTACTTGTTTTAAGCCTTTTTTCTCAATGACATCATCTGCTGAGTATCCCTCACCTTTCCATAATGCTTCAAAAACCTGCTTGGCGATTTTTCCAGAAATGGTATTATCTTTGATGCGCGCAATTAGGCCGCCTAAAACTTCAGCAGACACTGGGCTGTTAATAATCGTAATATCATCTCGATTGAGTGCTTTTGCCAGCTCACCTATAACCCAGTTGGCCGTTAGTTTGGAATCTCCAGCATGTTTCATTGCGGCTTCAAAGTATTCAGCTGTTGCCCTGTTAGCAGAAAGAATATCTGCATCGTATTCGCTTAGCCCCATATCCTGAATGAAACGTGCTTTTTTGGCTTCGGGTAATTCTGGCATGTCTGCTTTTATTTTTTCCAATAGACTTGGTTCAATTACGATAGGTAGCAGATCAGGGCAAGGAAAGTAACGGTAGTCATTCGCTTCTTCTTTGCTACGCATTGAGCGCGCTTTGCCAGTATCACCATTGTAAAGTCGCGTATCTTGAATGACTTCACCGCCCTCCTGAATAATATAAATTTGTCGCTCAACTTCTTTGTTTATAGCCTGTTCCATAAAGCGGAAAGAATTTAAATTCTTGGTTTCGGTACGTGTACCAAGTTTTCTTTGACCTTTAGGGCGGACAGAAATATTAACGTCAAAGCGCATAGAACCCTGAGCCATTTCACCGTCACAAATGCCAAGAGTGGTGACAATAGAATGTAGTTTTTTGGCAACAGCAACCGCTTCTTTAGCGCTACGCATATCTGGTTCGGTAACAATTTCTATCAGCGGTGTACCTGCACGATTCAAATCAATACCAGACATGCCTTGAAAGCCTTCATGAACGCTTTTACCTGCATCTTCTTCAAGGTGGGCATGATGAATACGAACTGTTTGGTAGGTACCATCATCCAATGTAACACTGACATGACCTGAACCAACAATAGGTTTTGCCAGCTGAGTAGTTTGGTAGCCTTTGGGTAGGTCAGGATAGAAGTAATTTTTTCTTTCAAATACATTAACTGTATTTATGGTGGCGCCAATTGCCAGACCAAACTTGATTGCTTGATTGACCGCTTCCTTATTTACTATCGGCAAAGTACCGGGCAATCCTAAATCAATAGCGCATGCTTGCGTATTTGGTTCTGCACCAAAAGCAGTAGCAGCGCCAGAGAAGATCTTAGTTTTAGTTGCGAGCTGGACATGAACTTCCAACCCGATTACTGTCTCCCATTGCATTATCAATACCTCGAAATCAGCGTAGAGTTGATGGTTGTTTTAGGTGCCAATCAGTCGACTGTTGTAGTTTATGTGCAACATTAAGTAGTTTGGCTTCATCAAAATGTTGGCCGATAATTTGCAACCCTACGGGTCGGTTATTATTACCTAGACCAATGGGCACTGAGATGCTAGGTAATCCAGCAAGATTAACTGAAAGTGTATAAATATCAGATAGATACATAGCTACGGGGTCATTGTTTTTTTCGCCTATGTTAAAAGCAGGCGTTGGCGCGGTAGGACCCATAATAATATCGCATTCTTTAAAAGCATTAAGGTAATCGTTACAAATTAGGCGCCGTATTTTTTGTGCCTTGATATAATAAGCATCATAATAACCAGAAGACAGAGCATAAGTTCCCACAATAATACGACGCTTTACCTCTTCTCCAAAACCTTCACTACGGCTTCTTTTGTAGAGATCTTCGAGATTTTTAGGGTTATTGCAGCGATAGCCAAAACGCACACCATCAAAACGAGATAGATTAGATGAGGCTTCCGCAGGCGCAATGACATAGTAAGCAGCAATAGATAGCTCGCTATTTGGCAGGCTGATATCTTTAACTTTTGCGCCAAGCTTTTTGTATTCGGCAATGGATTCATGAATGCGTTGCTCAACATCGCTACTGAGGCCACCAGTAAAATACTGCTTAGGTAGACCAATGGTCATACCTTCTAGAGAGTTGTTCAGTGTTACGGTGTAATCAGGCACTTCTCTGTCAATAGACGTAGAATCACGGGGGTCAAATCCCGCCATGATATTGAGCATCATAGCAGCATCTTCAGCTGTCTGAGCCATTGGGCCGGCTTGATCCAAGCTAGAAGCATAAGCAATCATTCCGTAACGGGATACACGACCATAAGTTGGTTTTATGCCAGTAATACCACAGTGAGAGGCTGGTTGACGAATAGAACCACCGGTATCTGTACCTACCGCGCCGGCAGCTAATCGTGCTGCAATGCAAGCGGCAGAGCCACCAGAAGAACCACCGGGAATAGCGGCATGATCCCAAGGGTTTTTTACTGGTCCATAGTAACTATTCTCATTAGATGAACCCATGGCGAATTCATCCATGTTTGTTTTCCCCAGCATGACTGCTCCCGCGTTATGAAATCGGCTAGTCACTGTGGATTCATAAGGTGAAATAAAGTTATCTAGCATTTTTGAGCCGCAACTGGTTTTAATCCCTTTAGTACAAAATAAATCCTTATAGGCTAGAGGAATACCCATTAGAGGTTGGCTATTACCCATTGCTCTTTGCCTATCGGCATCGGCAGCTTGAGTTAAAGCTAGCTCTTCAGTTACGGTAATATAACTGTTGAGATGCGTGTCCAGTTTTTTTATGCGATCAAGGTAGCTCTGGGTGAGCTCAACACTTGAAATGGTACCCTCAGTGAGAGCTCGACTTTGTTCTGCGAGTGTTTTATCGTACATAGGTCGTTGTTTAGCTATTTAGCATGGCAATATGAAAGCTAATGGCTTTCTGCGGGATAACGTTAGCATACTTAACACTATTCAATAACCCGTGGTACGAGAAAAAGACCTTCCTCTATCGCGGGTGCATGGCGTTGCAGGTGTTCGCGCTCATCGACTTCAGTCACCTCATCAGCTCTCAGTCGTTGTACAGCGTCTAAAGGGTGTGCCATGGGCTTAACGTCATGAGTATCTACTGTTTGCATTTTATCAACCAGTTCCAGAATCTGGCTGATGGTGCTGGTTGTAGCCGCCTCGTCATGCTTATTAATGGTAAGACGAGCCAGGTGGGCCGCGGCTTTAATCTGTGCGTTGTTTATAGACATGATATTATCTGACTAATGAAAACCTCCTATCATGAGCTAAAACAAGATTATTTCAAGAGGTTCCCTATGGTAATTGCAGCGCTAGCTGTTTAAAATAAGTTTTATTGTTATAACTCTGTGCTTTTAGATTCTTTGTAAACCTGTTATTAGTTGGACAACAATGCATGAATTGTTAGATATTTATCTAGATATTTTATCAAATATGACAGGTTGTCATTGTGAAACAATGTCATATCCAGATACCATATCTATATTTAAGCTACATTGCTGTTAGTCTTTTGATTATAAATTGAGCCGTCGTACACATAAGCAGATGACAGAGTAGTTGGTTCTGATGATTTTGCCAGTCAAAAGCAGATCGTTATCGGCTGGTGAGTGTTTATCATATGCTTGTATTTGATAAACACCTTTGGGAGACTCAGGGGCTGCTGAGCTGTGCATTCAGTTTACTCTGGGTTTATACGCTGTTAGATTTGGCGGTAGTTACAGATAGCCTTGACTCAAGGTAAACCACAACATGTTGAAAAGGTTACGGGGCCTCTTTTCCAGCGACCTCTCGATAGATCTGGGAACGGCCAATACACTTGTATATGTTCGAGAAAAGGGCATAGTACTAAACGAACCATCAGTAGTTGCAATACGCAACTTGGGCGCCCAAAAAAGCGTCGTTGCCGTGGGCGCTGATGCGAAAAGAATGTTGGGTAGAACACCCGGCAATATCACGGCTATCCGTCCGATGAAAGATGGCGTTATCGCTGACTTTGATGTATGCGAACGGATGCTGCAACACTTTATTAATAAAGTTCATGAAAACAGTTTTATTCAGCCAAGTCCTCGAGTGCTGGTTTGTGTACCCTGTAAATCTACCAAGGTAGAAAAAAGGGCCATTCGAGAGTCTGTGCTGGGTGCAGGCGCGCGCGAGGTTTACTTGATTGAAGAGCCTATGGCTGCGGCTATTGGTGCCGGTTTACCCGTTGAAGAAGCTAGTGGCTCTATGGTTGTTGATATTGGTGGAGGTACCACCGAAATCGCTATTATATCTCTCAGCGGAGTCGTTTATTCGGAGTCAGTAAGAGTCGGCGGTGATCGCTTTGATGATGCTATCGTAACCTATGTGCGACGTAATTATGGCAGTTTAATCGGCGACGCTACAGCAGAGCGCATCAAGCAGGAAATTGCTATTGCCTATGCCAGTGACGAGCTGCTTGAAATTGATGTCCGTGGGCGTAATCTTGCTGAAGGTATTCCTCGCAGCTTTACTCTTAATAGCAGTGAGATTCTAGAGGCTTTGCAAGAATCATTGACAGCTATTGTTCAGGCTGTAAAAAGCGCGTTGGAACAATCGCCACCCGAATTGGCCTCTGATATTGCCGAACGTGGGTTAGTGCTCACTGGAGGTGGTGCCTTATTACGAGACCTAGATAAATTGATCAGCGAAGAAACCGGTTTGCCTGTGCTCGTAGCTGACGATCCTCTAACCTGTGTTGCTAGAGGTGGTGGTCGTGCCATTGAAATGATGGATAAACATCGAATGGATTTATTGTCAACAGATTAAATCTTCCCAAATGAGGCGTGTATCGGATTGAACAGTGCTAGGCAGATAGTGTAATTTTTTCTGTTAATGATCTGTTTTTTGTACGCAGGGAAGCTGTTGACGCTTACTGAGCAAAAACCAGCGGTTTCGTAATCAGGAACAACTACAGGGATACGCATTCTGTTAAGGGCCTTTGCGAACCATTGAGTTCACGATTAAATCGTCGACAGCCCGTTCTAGCCGTTGTAAGGACTAAAGGAGTGGGTTATCAAGCCTATATTTAGCCAACGTCAATCGATGTTGACGCAGTTTATCTTATTAGTCGTATTATCTGTAGTGCTGATGGTCGTTGATCATCGGTACAGTTATCTATCTCATGTTAGAGTTTGGCTTAATGTAGCTGCTACGCCTATTTACTGGCTAGCCGACTTACCATCACAGATTGTCGGTGCTGCCAGCGAAGCTGTGGTTTCTCGCGGGGAACTGCTAGAAGAGAATACGCAGCTGAAAGCTAAAAACCTGATTCTTGAACAAAAAATACAAAAACTTGCCTCATTGACAACCCAAAACAGGCGTTTGAGACAGCTCCTTAATTCATCTGAAATGGTCAATGAGCAAGTGGTTGTGGCAGAAATTGTCGGTGTTGATCCAGATCCCTTTTCTCATATAGTGATGATCAATAAAGGTAGTGTTGATGGCGTATTTCTTGGGCAGGCAATTGTTGATGCCCGTGGTGTAATGGGGCAGGTTATTGAAGTTTCCAAGGTGAGTAGTCGTGTAATGCTTGTGACCGATACCTCAAGCCGAGTCCCAGTGCAGAATAATAGAACGGGTTATCGCGCTATTGCTGCGGGTACCGGAAACCCTGATCAGCTTGAACTATTGCATATTTCTAATACAGCAGATTTTAAAAAAGGGGATTTACTGACTAGCTCAGGGCTTGGGCAGCATTATCCCGCAGGGTATCCCCTTGGCATAGTAAAACAAGTTATTTATAAACCAGGGCAACCATTTTCACAAGTATTTGTTCAGCCAGCTGCAGAAGTTAACCGAAGCCGATTGGTATTGCTGATATTTAGAAATAAAAATAATACGACAGGTAAACAACAAGAGGCCAACCATCAATGAGTGCGCAGGTTTCTAATGCCCACTGGGTTGTCTGGATGTCACTACTCATCGCAATAGTGCTGAGTATAGTGCCTTTACCTATGTGGTTATCCGTTGCCAGACCTGCTTGGGTACCATTAGTTGTGATATACTGGACGATGGCATTACCTAACCGGTTTGGGTTGTTCTTTGCTTTTATCACTGGCCTTATTCTGGATTTATTTTTTAGTTCTCTATTTGGTCTGAATGCAATGGGCATGCTACTAGTATCGTTTATTGTACTAAGTTCGCACCGCCGATTAAGAATGTTCCCATGGTGGCAACAAACCTTTATTGTGTTCATTGTTATTAATTGTTATCAACTATTAACGATGTGGATACGCAGTTTTGTTGGGCTATCGGATCCCACATTATGGTACTTATTACCGTCAGTGACCAGCGCCATACTATGGCCTTGGGCCTTTGCGGCACTAGGCTTTCTCCGACGTTACTTTAGAGTAGTATGATGAAAGATAGCCAACCGGTAATTTATCTTGCTTCTCAATCTTCTCGTCGGAAGCAGTTGCTCAAACAAGCAGGCATTGTGTTCACACCGCTGTCAGGTAGTATTGATGAAACACCGAAAAAGAATGAGCTGCCTCAAGATTATGTCGTCAGAGTGGCATTAGAGAAAGCACATTACGGATGGAGCACCGTCAAAGAGCAGGCCTTGGCAAGCATGCCAGTGTTAGCAGCTGATACCACTGTAGTACTTGATAATAAGATACTGGGTAAACCCACAGATAATTATCATGCTTATGAGACATTGCGTGCTCTTAGTGGACGAACCCATCAGGTCATGTCAAGCGTTGCTGTTAGCCATGACGGGCACATTGATACTGTGTTATCGGTCACTCGTGTTCAGATGGCCAGACTATGTGATCAACAAATTAAGCGGTATATCAGCAGTGGTGAGTCAGAAGGAAAAGCAGGCAGCTATGCAATTCAAGGATTAGGTGCGACATTGATAAAACGAATAGAGGGCAGTTACAGCGGTGTTATGGGGTTGCCTCTTTATGAAACAACAATATTATTAAAAAAGTTTGCTATTGCTAACCTGCTGCCTGACTAACAGCAATAAAAAAATAAGGCTATTTTCATGTCTTATAGATAGTTGCTTTTAATACATTTCATAGACTATGAGCCTAATAGAAATAGTATCTGATTCTAGATACTGCTGTTATAACATGAAGATTGCATCATGAGTAAGCACAAAGCTATTGTAAGGCATTATGATGGCAGTGCTATCTATTATACTGTCAGCACAGTAGCATAAAGTCAGGGTGTACCGATGGGTATTAGCTATAAAAAGATTGCAAAGACTCCTGTGTAGACTCTTAACATATGTATCATTGAAGGAAACTGAGGGATAGGGAATGAGTGAAGAGATTCTGATGAACATCACGCCGATGGAATCTCGCGTGGCCCTGTTAGAAAATGGCATCCTCCAAGATATATACATTGAGCGTGCCTGCAGTCGTGGCATTGTAGGTAATATTTACAAGGGAAAAGTTGTCAGGGCATTACCTGGTATGCAGGCAGCTTTTGTTGACATTGGGCTAGAACGTGCTGCGTTTATTCATGCAAGTGAAATAATCCCTTGCAATGATAAAAGTGCGGTAGGTCACACTGAGCATCCCATTTTAGATCTAGTGCATGAAGGTCAATCCTTAGTAGTACAGGTAACTAAAGACCCCATTGGAACTAAAGGGGCTCGGTTAACAACCCATATTTCTTTACCTGCCCGTTACCTAGTGATGATGCCGCAAAATAACCATGTTGGCATTTCGCTGAGAATTGAGGATGAAGAAGAGCGCGAGCGTCTACGTACATTAGTTGAACTTTGCATAGAACATATGGATGAACATGCCCCCTGCGGTTTTATTTTGCGAACAGCTGCTGAAGGTATTGGTCAGCAAGAAGTTCAAGAAGATATTGTTTTTCTAAGGCGATTGTGGGCTAGTATTCAAGAAGTCATCCGTGAAAGCCAAGCGCCTGCTGTTCTCTATGAAGATTTGTCATTGCAGTTAAGAACAATGCGTGACCTAGTGAACCCGAATATTGAGAAAATTCGCATTGATTCTCAGGAAGCGTTTTATAAAGTGCACAAGTTTGTTAAAAAACTGGTTCCTCAAATGAATGGGCGGGTGGAATATTATTCAGGTGAGCGCCCTATCTTTGACCTGTTTGGGGTAGAAGATGAAATTAATAAAGCGCTCAGTCGCAAGGTTCAGCTCAAGTCAGGCGGTCATTTAGTCATCGATCAAACGGAAGCAATGACCACAATAGATGTGAACACAGGTGCTTTTGTAGGTCATAGGAACTTAGAAGAAACGATATTTAAAACGAATCTTGAAGCAGCAGCTGCGATAGCACGACAGCTCCGATTAAGGAATCTTGGCGGTATTATCATTATTGATTTCATTGATATGGAAAACGCTGAGCATCAGCGTCAGGTACAGAGAACATTTGACAAAGCGTTAGAAAGAGATCATGCAAAAACGAATACAACAGAAGTCAGTGATCTTGGGTTGATTGAAATGACTCGAAAACGTACACGAGAATCTCTAGAGCGTATTCTCTGTGAGCCTTGCCTAACGTGTAATGGTCGCAGTACATTAAAAACGGCAGAAACCGTATGCTATGAAGTTTTTCGGGAAATTCTTCGCATTGCTCGCGCTTACGAAAGTAACGGTTATCTTGTTTTGGCATCGGAAACGGTTGTCGATCGCTTGCTAGATGAAGAATCTAGTAATGTCGCCGACTTAGAAGAGTTTATTCGTAAACCTATCCGTTTTCAGGTTGAACCTATCTACAGTCAAGAACAGTTTGACGTGGTGCTTGCATAAATGAATCAAGCTTTATTACGGCTTTACAATTGGAGTTGGCGTTTGCTCATTGCAAGCCTGCTAATTGTATTAGTGGTCATAATGGGCGCTCGCATTATTGTTACTTGCTTACCTTTTTTTCAAACCTCACTAATTTCTTACTTAGATAAACAATTGGGTGTTTCATTAAAAGTTGGCAGTCTCTCAACAAATTGGCATGGAGGTATGCCAATATTGACTGTGAAAGAGCTGGATTTACAGTCGTTTAATACAGAAAGTTCCGACCTTACTATTGATCAGTTAGATCTTGAGTTAAATCTTCCTGAGAGTCTGCTACATCGCACACCGGTTTTTACGTACCTTAAAGTCCGTGGTGTTTATCTCAAATTGAAAGAAGACCAAACTGGGGAATGGACACTGGCCAATCTAGCTATACAGAATAGCTCTCAAAATAATCTTATTCAGTCACGATTATTTAATTGGCTACATTATCAGAGACATCTAGATATTACAGCATTATCGTTAGAAGCCATGCGCAATAATGGTCGCAATGCTAATTTACAAATGCCTTATTTCTCCTTCAAAAATCAATCAAATGAGAAGAGAGTTGATGCCAGAGTTGAGTTGGGATCTGGCTCTATTGGTTTATCGGGCCATGGCTTTGCTGAAAAGGGTTGGAATGGAAAACTATTTTTCAATCATATCGACTTTGGCCAAGCCTGCCTGCTTTATGCTCAGTGCCATAACCGAGTAACTAAGGCTATTGTTGGTGGCGATCTATCATGGTTTTACGAAAAGGGTCAATGGCAAGTAGCAGGTAATTTGGAGATCCCCACACTAGATTACACTTCAACATCGGGAAAAAAGCATACAGCCTCGGGTAATACTTCGCTATTTAGTGAAGGGATCAGAGGTGCCCATTGGTCACTTTGGTTAAATAATACAGCGCTAAAACTAGATGAACACATACTTTCATCGGGTAATTGGTATATGGCCAGTAAGCTATCACCCGAGTATTCAGTGACAATTGCTAACAAGCAAATTCAACTTGCGCCACTAAAGAAAATACTACTTCAATCAGGTTTATTACCGAGCTTACCTGCTAAGTTGTTAACAACGCTGAATCCTAGCGGTACTATTAATGATTTTGCACTAAAGCTTTACCCTTTTCGCAAGCCATTTGATATTGATCTTAGCGCAAAGCTGGATCGGGTCGCTATTGCTGCATGGCATGATGCGCCCTCTGCTAGTAATGTATCAGGTGTGTTAAGAATGAGTTTGTTAAAAGGTTATTTTGACTTGAATGCTCATCAATTCAGTTTTGGCCTTTTGAATCTATTCCCAAAAACATGGCACTACGACACTGCAAAAACACGCCTTTATTGGGCTGTAGCAGATAAAACATATACCTTAAAAAGTGACTTGATCAAACTAAAAGGAAAAGAAGGCCAGCTCACCGGACAGCTAGCGCTAGATATCCCCCTAAATGCAAAGCCTTCAACAATGGCACTGACTGTCGGCTTGAAGGAAGGAAAACTCCAAGGGGCAAAGCAATATATTCCTACAAAACTACCTGCTTTATCTTCAGGGCTAGCCAATTGGTTAGGCTTTTCGCTTCAACGTGGCGTCATTCACCAAGGTGGCTTTGTTTACAATGGCGTCATCGAAAAAACGAATACGCCGGAAGACGCCAATTGGGGCCTATATTTTGATATGTCAGATGCCTTGTTTCATTACCACAAAGATTGGCCAGCTATTACGGCACTCAATGGTAAAGTATTTGTTAATAATAACAGAGTAGAAGTACAAGGCAAAAAAATGCAGATGCTAGGCGCCAACTTAACCAATATAATAGCAACTGTGCCCCTAAAAGGAGATACGATTGTTTCTGTCAAAGGACGTGCGCTATTTAAAAAAAATAGCTTTCATAAACTTCTTACCGAAACACCGATAAATGACTTGCTAGCAGGCGCAGCGAAAACGTGGCAGTTAAAAGGTGATCTTGCTAGTCAGGTTGAATTAACGATACCTGTCGCTCATCCTGAGAATACCAAGGTAGAGGTTAAAGGTAAGGTTAAAAATTACACCTTTGCACTACCAGAGTATAAAGTCTCCGTTGATCATATTAATGGCGATATCAACTTTTCAACTGTAGCTGGACTTACCTCTAAAAAACTGCGTGGTATTTTATGGCACCAGCCAGTTGATGCCTCAATCTCCAGTGTGGTAGCTGATAATAGATTAAAAATGACCAAAGTTCACTGGAATAGTAAAATAAATATCAAGTCTATTCATGACTTACTAGCTATCAATTCCTTGAATTTACTAAAAGGAGAAACCCGTTACTCTGGAGTGTTAGCTATTGATCAACAACATAATAAAACAACAGTAGATATAAACAGTGATTTACAAGGAGTAGCTGTTGACTTGCCCGAGCCATTTTATAAAAAAGCCGATGCCAAGCAATCCTTGTTTATAAAGTACATTGCTCAAGCAGGGGATAATGGTTTAAACCTGACATTAAAAGACCTAATGAAAGCAGAGGTACACCTAAATGTAGATAATACAGTTCAGGGAGCCGCTATTGTATTAGGCCAAAATGTACAGATTGGCACGCCATTACCTAGCATTCAGCCAAAAATTATCCGAGTTCAAGGGGCTTTAACAGATCTGGACATTACACCTTGGTATAACCGATTTAAGGAGCAAGCTTCAAATAATCGGGGCCATGCTTTTTTTGATTGGCTTAGGCTTGATAACATATCCATTGGTCAATTGCAGTATGAAAATCACTCACTACATCATGTGCACATAGGGCTTAAACCACATGAGCAGTCACTGCAATTAACGTTAAAAAGTGATGCGGTTTCTGGCAGTTTATGGGTTCCTGAAAATGTATCAGAGCCTTACCAACTGGTTATTAATCGTCTTCTATTACCTGAGAAGCAAGATGATAAACATAATAGCGCTCAGCAAAACGACTTAACTGTCAGTCCTCTTTCTATACCGGAGGCAGATGTATCTATTGAAAAATTGGTGATAGGCAAAAAAACAATAAACCAGCTTTCCTTTAAAGTAAGAAAAGTAGCTAATGGTATAAAGGTTGAACCCTTACAAGCTACTGTGTCTTCCATGGCATTCAAAGGTCACGGCGAGTGGTTGCAACGCAATGGTAGGCAATATACCTGGGTGAGCGGTGAACTCGATGGCAGAAAGATAGAGCAGCTCCAGAAAGATTTTGGCTTCTCCCCTTTTATTCAAGCAAAAGAAAGTACAATAAAGGGTAGGTTAAACTGGGAAGGCTCTCCCTTTGGTGTTAATTTCTTCAATGTGTTAGGCACAGTCGACCTTCATATTCGTGATGGTCGCCTAAAAAAATTAGAAGGCGGCACAGATGCTCTCAAGCTATTTGGCTTACTCAATACTGAATCACTAAGACGACGGCTAAAGCTAGACTTTTCAGACCTTTTTGCCTCTGGTATTAGCTTTGATAAACTTGATGGCGCCCTGCATTTTAATAAAGGTATGATTACCTTCAATAACCCAATAGTTATTACAGGCCCATCATCTGACTTTAAATTAAATGGCGTTATTAATGGTAATGAAGGCCTTATGGACATGAGCGTTGTGGTTACGCTGCCCTTTAGCTCTAACTTGCCTATCTTTAGTGTTCTTCTTGGTGCGGCACCGCAAGTAACAGGAATTATTTTCTTGGCTGACCAGCTTTTAGGAAGCAAAGTGGACCAACTGGCTAGTATTCGTTATCAGATAAAAGGCCCCCTTGATAACCCTAAGGTATCATTAGATAAGCTTTTTTCAAATAAAACAAAGAAAACAAATAAAAAATAATAAGTTAGGAAAAATAATAGGGGATATCACCTTCTTGAGATAATCCAAATGCATATCGTTACAATATTATTCTTTCCTGCTTAGTTGATAAAAGTGGCTAAAAAATAGTCATATTGTATTACATGATGTATTCTTCAGACCTTTATCACCTTAGTTGCTTTCAGCTCGTGAAAAGAGTGTACGCTTCTAAGCCTTACTGATATCAAAGCATCAGAAAGCACTGTCTGTCCGATGATTAACAGGATAAACCGGAATATGCCAGTAACCGTTATTTGCGCACTTTATAAATTTGTCACCCTTGAAGATTATCAAGAACTACAATCTCCCTTATTAAGGGTTCTAAAAGAGCATCATGTCAAAGGCACACTGCTGCTGGCAAAAGAAGGTATCAATGGTACGATTTCCGGCTCACAAGATGGCATTGATGCTACACTAGCATGGCTTCAATCAGATGCTCGCCTAGATAATATCAGCTGCAAATTTTCCTACCATTCAGAATCCCCGTTTTTGCGTACGCGGGTGAAACTAAAGCGCGAAATTGTCACCATGGGGGTTGAAGGTATTGACCCTAAAAAGGCTGTTGGCACTTATATTAAACCTAAAGATTGGAATCAGTTTATTTCAAAACCTGATGTGCTAGTGGTTGATACTCGTAATGACTATGAAGTCGCTATAGGCTCTTTTAAAGGTGCGGTTAACCCAAATACTAAGTCATTTAGAGAATTCCCAAACTATGCAAATACGCACTTAGACCCTCAACAGCATAAAAAAGTCGCCATGTTCTGTACTGGTGGGATTCGCTGTGAAAAATCAACCGCCTATCTTAAAGAACAAGGATTTGAAGAGGTCTACCACCTTGAAGGTGGCATTTTGAAATATTTAGAAGACGTACCAGAAGAAAAAAGCCTATGGCAAGGTGAGTGCTTTGTATTTGACGAGCGTGTATCTGTTAATCACTCATTAGAACACGGTCAATATTCTATGTGCCACGGCTGCCGCCAGCCTATTACCAAGGATGACCAAAAAAGTCCCTTGTTTAAGCGGGGCATCAGCTGCCCTTATTGTCATGACAAGCTAACCGACAGCCAGCGACAAAGGTTTGCCGAACGAGAGAAACAAATACAACTGTCAAAAAAAAGAGGGGAAAAGCACTTGGGTGACAGCAGATAATAGCCGCTTATGGGGCATAGAAACGTCAAGGCATAGACACCGTGCACTTAATCTATGCCGTAAGCGGCTGCAACCTAATAGCAGCTGAAATACAGCCGATGACATCAATAGCAAGCTAAAATGCAAGATAAGCAGATATTTTAAACTGATACTGGTGGCCTTGCGTTTTGCTTATTACCGTTAACAGATGATATCTAGTGTTTGTTTTGTAAAGGTTTAATCTATGGAAGAGCAGGCAAAGCCTGACTACAGAAAAACAGATATTGTAGATTTTGATTTGTCAGAAAAGCATTTCAAGCATTTACGAAAAGCCTACCTTGAAGGACAACTCAAAGTAGACAATAAAGCATTAGCTGAAAAAATAATCGAGTTTGAACGTCAATACTCCAAAAGCAAATGTAGCAAAGGGAAGAAAAATAGGAAGCTCCGAAAATAGTACGTTGTTAATTGTTGGAAAGGAGACCTTATTTCGTTACACTCTACCCCCATGAGTAGATATTGACTATACTCAGCCATCATTTAAGCTCCTGTAGTTCAACGGATAGAACAACGGCCTCCTAAGCCGTAGATACAGGTTCGATTCCTGTCAGGAGCGCCAATGGTTAGTAAGCTAAATCTATAACTATCATATAATACGTCGAATGGCGTATTATATGAAAACTTACATTATAGTCAGTGAAGCCTAAGCTATTGAGATGACGATTAGATAGCAGTACTTAATATTTGATATACAAACAAACTTATTAGTTTGGTGTAAGCAAATTGATTATTATCAACACACTTAAAAATACAAAATTTTTTAATACCATCCCGCTTTTTTAACCACGGTATCATTGCTTAAGTTTTTTGAAATAGACTAACTATCCGCTCAGTTTCTCCGTAAAGCTTATTCCAATCTGCATAGCAAGCTTTAAAATAAGAAAGCATCTACTTGTAGATTATGCTCCCTGATTTACTCCTAAGGCATTTCTGCCGCTTTCTATTTTTTCCTTTGAGCTGAGTTCTACATAAGAAACTGATTTGGTATAACATGGCCAACATATTGCGTCTTAGTGGCTATCGTTGTTTGAAGCATTTTTATATTAACCATATCTGTAAATATTGGCGCGAGCACTGCCACGAGCTGGTCAGTTATAACCGGTTTATTGAGCTGATACCGCAAGCACTTATAGTACTATCAGCTTTTTTTCAGGCACGATATGGTAAGGTATCTTCTTATATTGACTCAACAGGCATTTCAGTCTGTGAAAAAAGTTGGGCACTTCGTTATAAAATATTCAGGGATGGAGTAAGGAGGGGTAAGTTTTCAGCACACTGGTATGGTGGCGTTAAGCTCCATTTATTGGTAGGGCTTGTAGCCTATACGTTCTAAAAGAAGAAGCCTTCTTTGGATATCCAACATTTAATATTTAACACTCAGGACTGGTTGAAATCATTTGATAGCTATATTCATGGTAGCGAATGAGGAAACGGGCTGTAGTATCAGTTAAGCTAATTAGCTGTGGAAAAATAGGTGCTAACCATTACATAAAGTGGATAGCAGAGCTAAATAAAAGCTAAGGTTTATTATAAAAGCTATAGTGACATGATTTGGCTAAATCATATACATCCTAACTTTTTAGAGCGATATCTTATGAGTGATGACAGCAGTGCTTGAAGAAAAACATAAAAAAGCTATCCAGAAAGCGTACAGCATGTTTCTTGAAAAAAAGTCTTTAAAAGCTCGCTCCGGACAGAAACAAATGATTGCAGAGCTTGCCCGAGAGTTGGGTAAGATTCAAAAAGATGATAAAGGGGTTCGAGTATCTGCACCTTCGGTTACGGTGATTGAAGCAGGTACGGGTACGGGAAAAACCGTAGCATACTCAATACCCAGTATTGTAATGGCTCAGGCGAGCAGAAAAACCGTAGTGATATCCACGGCTACAGTTACGCTTCAAGAACAGATTATTAGTAAGGATCTACCGGATATTCTGAATAATACGGGCATGACATTCTCTTTTACTCTAGCAAAAGGTCGAGGACGCTATGCCTGTTTGAGTAAACTGGATAGGCTGTTACAGGAAGAAAAAGCGACGGCCTCATTAGCGAGTTTATTTGCAGAAGAAGGTTTTAGTCTTGAGCAAGATAGCACCGATCGCGCTTTATACCAAAATATGCTGGAAAAATTTGCAGCATCACAGTGGCAAGGCGATAGAGATAGCTGGCCTGATGCATTAGATGATAATCAGTGGCGGATAATTACAACAGATCATGCACAATGTAGTGGTCGACATTGCAGCTATTTCAGTCAATGCCCTTTTTATAATGCCAGGGCTGACTTAGAGCGGGCTGATATTATTGTGACCAATCATGATTTAGTTATGGCTGACTTAGTGCTGGGAGGCGGGGCCATTCTACCGGCACCAAAAAACTGCGTCTATATTTTTGATGAGGGTCATCACTTGCCAGATAAGGCGATTAATCATTTTGCTTGCCATTCTCGACTAAAAGCGACAGCTAGTTGGCTAGATAAGGCCGGAAAATACTTGCAGAAAGTGCTTGCTCAACATGAGCCCTCCAATGATATAGCTAAGCGATTGCAGCAAATACAACCGGAGTTTGAGGCGCTGATTACCCAACTGAATCATACCCGCCAATTATTGCATTCCATTGCACATTTTGAACCACGGGTACAGGGTAATGCGCAAGTGGCTATTTATCGATTGCCAAATGGTATTGTCCCTGATGTTGTCATTGATCAGGCCAACCTACTTAAAACAGGTTTTAGTAAAGCCGGTAATTTATTAGAAAAAGTAAGTAAGCTACTTAACGATGCTATGGATGGCGATGTACCGGGTATTGAGCGCTGGCAAGCAGAGCAGCTCTTCCCTGAAATAGGTTCGATAGTGGTTCGATTGCAGAACCAATTTCAATTGTGGCAAAGCTATACTGAGCGGGATGCAACCGATAAACCACCTTGCGGACGTTGGTTAAAATGGAGTGAAAATGCGTTTGGTGAAGAACTTGAAGTTTTTAGTAGTCCCATACTCTCTGCAAGTACATTAAACGAAAGGCTTTGGGCGCCTTGTTACGCTGCTATTGTTACATCAGCAACCTTATCTGCTTTGGGGCATTTTGATCGTTATCGTATGCGCTCGGGTATTCCCATTGAGTCCCGTTGTGTAATTGTGCCGAGCCCTTTTGAGCATGATCGTGCGGCCTTGCTTGTAGTGCCTGCTATGGACACAGACCCTAGAGAAACACAGGAACATACCAATGTGTTGATAGAGCGAATACCTGAACTAATAAACCAACAGCAGGGCACTTTGGTACTGTTTTCTTCGCGACGTCAAATGAACGATGTATATGAAGGCTTATCTGTTGAGCTTCAAGATAGTATTTTACTACAAGATGATTATTCTCGTCAGCAGCTGCTTAAACTTCATAGAAAACATATTGATCAAGGCGATAGCAGTACATTATTTGGCCTAGCTAGTCTAACAGAGGGTATCGATTTGCCAGGCAGTTATTGTGAGCATGTTATTATTGCTCGAATTCCTTTTGCTGTGCCAGATAATCCTGTAGAAGCAGCTTTAGCGGAGTGGCTTGAGGCGCAAGGTGGCAACCCTTTTATGGAAATAACTGTGCCTGATGCAGCTATCAGGCTAGTACAAGCCTGTGGCCGTTTATTGAGAACAGAGCAAGATACTGGTCAAATTACATTGCTAGATCGACGTGTAGTAACTAAACGTTACGGAAAAATAATTTTAGATTCGTTGCCACCATTTTCCCGAAAGATTGAGCGTCACTGAGGACATGTGTTTGCGACAGTTGAGCATTAACAGACAGTGCTCGAGCAGGATAAAGGGACTGTTGCATAACTCATTTTTCAAAAAAACAGCTCACTTTGACAATATTCTATTTGAATAAGGGTATTTCCCCACACAAATATCTTCAAGCTCGTCAATCGTTGTTAATAGGCTGACATCAAGGTCAGTGCGATAACTGGGATAGTATGACGGATATCTCCGGCATACAAGAAACCTTTAAATACCTTCATTTGTAGAGACACAATTTTAAAACCCCAAAATAGCTTGGGGTTTCATTATCATCGTTCTCGATAAATAGCTGTTGATAAAGTTAGCCTTCCTTTTCACAGGCATAAATACCTTCAGCTACTTGACGAATTAATTCTGGGCCTTGATAAATTAGCCCAGAATAAATTTGCACCAAACTGGCGCCTGCTTTGATCTTAGCTGCGGCTGCGGCTGCGCTGTTGATGCCTCCAACGCCTATAATAGGCAATCGCCCTGATAGCTCATCGGCTAATATTTTTATGACTTTTGTTGATTGATCAGCTAAAGGTGCCCCACTTAAGCCGCCTTGTTCATCGGCATGCTTTAAGCCTTTAATGCTATCTCTTTGGATGGTTGTATTGGTGGCAATCACACCTTCAATACCATGATCAAGCACACAACGAGCAATATCAGCGATTTCTTCATTTGTCATATCGGGGGCGATTTTCAATGTAAGGGGTACTTTGCGGTTATGTTGCACTGCCAACAAAGATTGTTCGCGCTTTACAGCACTGAGCAGCCGCTTTAAGTCATCACCAAATTGTAATTTTCTTAGCCCAGGGGTATTGGGAGAGGAAAGGTTAATCGTTACATAATCAGCATAAGGGTATACTTTGCGTAAGCAAATCAGGTAATCCTCCGATGCCTTATCCACTGGTGTATCACTATTTTTGCCAATATTGATACCAATCACGCCATTATATTTACTTTTACGCACTTTATTAACAAGATAGTCAACACCTAAGTTATTGAATCCCATTCGATTAATAATGGCTTCTTGCTTCACTAGCCTAAACATTCTTGGTTTGGGGTTGCCTGGTTGAGGTCTTGGGGTCACTGTTCCAAGTTCTACAAAGCCAAAACCTAAACGACCCATACCATCAATACAATCAGCATTCTTATCGAGCCCTGCCGCTAATCCTACGGGGTTGTTAAATACTAAGCCCATTACTTCTTTTGGTTTACTGGGTATATTTGCTGACATCAAGCCAAGAAGGCCTAGACGGTTGCTTGCACCAATCATATCCAGAGCAAGGTCATGAGCCGTTTCAGCTGACAGTTGAAATAATAATTTACGGGCAAACGAGTACATGATATATCCACATGATTAAAATCTTGAAGAAATTATACGTATTACCCTAAGAGTTACCAGTAACTTGTGTTATTTATATTGTTTTTCATAGATGATTTTTAGTAGGGGTATTTTGAACTCAGCAGGTAGTTTGACGGTTACCATTAATTTGCTAGCTTGTATATCAAAACGGACTTGCTCTGAATATTTCCAGATATTATTGTTAGCTTCGAGTTGATCAAGAAAGCCTTTGACAACAGGGTTAAAGCCTTTTTCAAAACTCCAGTAGCCACTAACTTCTAGTGGTATCCCATTATAAAACTCTAGTTTAGCTGTATGCATTGGTCGTTGCGTTTCTTTGTAGGTATTGGTTTGAGTAACGACTTCGTTAGGCTTATTTTGTAAGGTGATAGTATTTCTTTGTACTGTCAGGAGGCTTTCCATTTTGTCAAATGCCATGGGCTTAGCTATTGATCCCCAAATAGCATCCATACGATTAATCAGTTCTAGAGTAGATGGGCTTGAATTTATTTGTATCCAATTACCTTGAAGAGCTTTTAGCTTATCACTAGCGGCTCTTGTGTCTTTTGCTAGCGGAATGAAATTATCTTGCCTGTTTTCAGGGACATTTTCAGCTATATTGTTTCGAGGTCTATCGCTAAAGTACTTAATGCCTTTTTCATCAACCCATTCGAATATGGTTGATTGAAGAGTCGCAGTAAAGAAAAATACTGTCAAGAATACAAAGCAGGGCAAGAGAGTTCTCATTGAAAGTTATTCCTTTAACTTGGTTATAACATTTTTAGGGGGTTATTTAAGAAATAATCATTAATAATGAGTATAGATATTCATTGAGTTTTTTGGTTAAGGTAAGGCGTAAAGTAAAGATATAACTAAATGAATTAAAGATACAAGATTTAATATTTTTACGTATTTATCGATAGTCTGTTGGTTTTTTCTTAAAATTTACTCATTAAAATAAAGGTTATAGCCGAATAGAGTTAATATCTTGAAAGAATTTGAGGTCATGAATATAAAAGTATAAATAGAATACAATATGTCAATTATTTTTCTTTAACAATATTTTTTATATAAAAAATAAAATGATTGTTAATGCTATCTGTAAATTAATCCGATACAAAAAAACGATACTCTATTTTTAAATATCGACGTAAAGGTATCTTCGTCGTGATTTCATTAAATAAAAGTAAAATATTTTTTATAACTGCACTAAGTGTTGCTTGCTATCATTCCGCAAGAGCAGCTGATTTAGTTATTAGTGAACCTGTTATTATTGATAGTGGTTTTGAAAATGACCGATTACTTATTAATGATGATATAAAAGCAACAGGTAATAGTCAGGCTGCCTTAGAAATCAATGGTTCTTTATCGGGCATACTTATTTTTCCAGACCGTAGCATACAAACAAATGCAGGTTTATATAATGGCTCAGCATTTACGCCAGAATCAGCTGCGATAAATATTACTCAATCAGGCCAGTTGACGGATACATTAGATAATAATGGTTATATTCGTAATGGCATTAATCTAGAGGGGAACATTCATACAACCTCCGGCAGTGCTGTTAATGTTCAGGGAACCAGTCAAACAGAGAAATCTGTCATTTTAGAATCCATTACACTGCAAAACAATGGTTATATCTGGGCAGAAAATGACCATGCCATGCAAATAGATCAGCATGGCTTCATTGATGTTATTTCTATTCAAACCGGCAGCTCTATTCGCTCTTCTGGAGCAGGAAGCAGTGCTATCTATATTGCAGAAAGTGGCCAGATTGGTGGGTTATTAGGCCAAGAAATTTCAGTTGATGATAGCCTTTATTACTCAGGTAGCGATGCTACACCCATCATCAATATACAAGGCAAATTATCTTCTGATAACGGTAGTGGAATAAAAATAGATGGTGCTGCTCACGGCGCCATTGTCGTGAGCAGAGGCGAGATTACAGCGACTAATGCCACCGATGAAGCAGGCATTAGAGTCAATGGTAATTATTACGGAACTGTTAAAAACTACAGAGGCATTATCAACAACGGTATTGTGATTTCTGGTGGACATTCAGCTGCAACTAATGCAGCCCCTCCTTCATCAGTAGCTGCTATTAATGAGGGTGACCAGTCTGCCTATATAAGTGCCGGTGTTGCTGCAGAATATGCTGAACTCAGAGGCGGTTATCATGTGTTATCAGATGGTATTGCCCAAGCTTATGATAATCATGCAATCTATTTAAATGAGTATTCAAAAGCTGATTTGATCAGTATTGAAGGAACGTTAAGCACCGTTGCAAATAATAAATCGGCTATTTACGTTGCAGAAAATGCAGAACTGGGTGATGACGCTAGTCAGTCAGCAATTGAGGTTACAAGTGGTGGTAACATCACCAGCTTAGAAGGCTCCGCAATTGATATTGATGGCACAATAAACGGTTGGGTGACCATTAGTGGCGGCTCTATCAGCACAGCAAGCACAGACAGTACGAATAACTATGCAGTGGATTTTAGAGACGCTGAATCAAGGCTGCAATTTATTCAGGTACAAGATACTTCCTTAACTCAGGGTAAAATTGCTGGTAGTACGCTCTCCAATGATTACATGGCTGTGGAAGCTGGCACTATTAATAGTAAAGCTATCTCTAATATTGAGCATATCAAGGTATCTGGCGGTAGTGTAATGGCAGATACCATAACTGGTTTAGAGCACTTAGAAGTCAGCACCCATGCTAGTGTGCATATTGCAGGTGACTTTACTGCACCTGAAACCACAACTGTCAAGGTAATGAATGGTTACAACCGAGACAGTGCCGTTATTACCGTAGATCAAAGCTTGTCGGCAGAGAGTGAGGGAAGTCAATTTACCCTTCACCCCAAATCGGCCGCAGCTTTTCATGATATGGTTGAGAAAAAATATGTAACGGTGATCGATTATAATCCTGCGTTAACAGGAAATTTATCAAATGACTTCTCGGCTACAACAAACAAAGATTTTATCAGGGAAGACAGCATTTTATTTAATGTGAGCCAAGAGTTTACCGATGATGGGCATTACAAGATTCATATTAAGCCAAAGGCCATCAATGATATTGTTGATGACTTAGATGCAACCGAACAAGAAGAAGAGCTATTAACTAATGCTATTCTAGCGGCTACCTCTAAAGACAGTAAAAATCTTGACAAGCAAGCCGCTATGCTTGACTCCTTAACTGAAGATAATGTTCAGACATTGGTTGATGGGCTAGAACCTGTCAATCCTACCGATCGTCAAGGACTCACCGCCGTACAACAAATCGTGCATCAACGTTTGCAGTTAGTAACAGGTCTTGGCTTTGGTGATAATTATTTTGATTATGATGGCGATGCTTTCTACGAAGATATTTACAATTCACACCACGGCATTTCATCCGGCTTTAGCTTTATGAATGGTGCAGGGTGGGGGCAATTCATTTACGGCAATAGTCGTCATGACAAAATAGAGGGTAGTAATGGATTCACAGGCACTATGTCAGGTTTTATTTTAGGTGCAGATACAGAGCTGACTAATACCTTTCGTTTAGGCGTTGCAGGCAGCTGGACGCGCAATAAAATTAAAGGTGACAATTATTCAGCCAGCACGGTCAACAATTATATGGCAACGTTTTACAACCATTGGTATAGCGATGGTTGGTATACAGATGCAATATTCAGTGCAGGCAAAGGTAAGAGTGATACCAGTCAATTATTACTGAGTAAACAAGTTACTGGCAGTTATAACAGCAATACGTTTGGCATGCGTTTGATCACAGGCCGTAAATTTGGTTATGGAGCGATTGATATTAGTCCTCAAATAGAGCTTCATTATGGTCATATGACCTTTGATGCCTATGAAGAAAAAGGTAATACCGGTTTTGAGAAAAAGATAGACATAAAAGACTATCAGATCATGGAGTTTGGTTTTGGCTTCAGGCTAGCCTTACCTACAGAGTACGGTTATAGCATACGTCCAGAAATTAGCATGATGGGGTATTACGATGCAAAGAGAAGCGGAACTGAAGTAGAAGCCACGTATTTAGCAGGGGGTGATTCATTTATTGTAACAGGCCCTTCTCGCGATCAACTTAGGCTTCAAAGTGGTATGGCGTTAAGTATTGACTTTATGGAAAGGTGGACACTTGATGCTACTTACAATATCAATTGGAGCAAAAACTTTTTATCCAACAACTTCTCAGCAAAAGCGCGGTATGAATTTTAATTAAAGTAAAAAAAATTATGCTACTGAAAGGACTTTATTTAATTAATTAAATAGCAAGGAAAGCGAACGTGCACCCTAATAAATGGCCGCTTAAAAAACTTTCTGCATGTATCAGCATGGTATTACTAACATTATCATCACAACAGAAAGCCTTTGCTGATAACTGGGTTGTATCACATCCTTGGATTGTTGTTGATGAAGATAACCATGTACCGGATGATTTTGGTAATCTGCCTAATATTTTTGATCCTCAGGACTATACCGATAATGGTGGTAATCTTGAAACTGGGGATCAAAGACCTTTAAAAGTACTTTATCGTCCAGCCATTGATTCGGTTCTAGATAAGTCAGGTTCACGACTTATTCTAAGAACCAATCTATTCACGCTGGATGGTAGTAATGCAATAAATATATCTGATGGTACTTTAGATGGTATCCATATTGATAATATGACTGTTTGGTCAGTCGATGGGCCTGGTCCATTAGAAGACTTTAATAAAGCGGCTATACATATTGGCAATCCAGGTGGTGATGAAATCGCCTTAGTAGGGTCTATTAAAAACTCGGGCAATGTTAAAGGCGGTATTTATATTACCGGTGAAGCAAGACCAATAACAGGATCCGTATATGAATCAGCAGGAACTAATGCCACGGGAGGAAAAGCAACCCTTGATGGTGGCTTTGTTGTTAAGAATAACGGAATTGCTGAGTCAATTGATGATCATGCCATTAATCTGCAATCTAATGCTTACACTGATTTTATTGTGTCAGATATCAATAGCCGTATCAGTGCTACAGGGGAAAATAGCAGTGCTATTTATGTAGCAGAAGGCGGCCAGCTAGGAGGTGCGCCAGTTTATACGCATCAGATAGCAACCTTAGAGGCTGTAGTCAATTCTAATATTGACCCTATAACAGGGTATAACCAAGTAGGTGACAGAGATGACTTAATACTTCCTGATGATGAAAGCAACTACATTAAGGTTGATCTTGATAGCGATGGTAATGTTGATGATAGTGATAATGACGGAAATAAAGATTTATATAAACAGGTTGATTTTGCCCTGAATAATACGCTTTCCCCGGATATTTCGAGATCAAGCACAGATAAAGTCATTTCTATTAAAGGCCAGCTGACCTCTGCTGAGTCAACAGCAATAAAAATTGATGGTTTTGTTTCTGGACAAATTCATATAGCTGAAGGGGGCCAGCTAACCGGTGGCTTGGATAATGTTAATATAGATGATCTTCCAGAAAAGGCAGT
>JAQYUY010000086.1 GCA_028728195.1 Endozoicomonas sp. (ex Botrylloides leachii) | reverse complement strand
AAGTCGTGTAGCTCGGAAGCTGCTGGGCATCACTGTTGGCATTTACTTGAACATTCAAGCTGGGCGTGAGCCTATGCAGTTTGCGCCTATGCTCTCAATTTAAAGTCACACATCAGGTTTGGTATTAAAGTGGTAAAAGATTGCTTTTATACTTAAATGCTTTCAAGATGCTCACCGCTATTCAGCTATAATTCGTCATTTTAAGGTGTGAGTTTCGAAAAAAATGAGCATCTTAAGGTTTAATAGGTACAAATCATCTTCAAGGAGTTTTGGAAAATTTCGAACTATGACTTGAAGAGCTGATGTTCGCACTAACTCTTTTCTTCAAGTCTAGGTGGGCGATTTTCATAAAAAAACTGTCGTGTATGGAGAGCTAACCTCTAGTGCTTAATTCAACACGGCGCTCCCAGAGCAAAGTTCCTCCTACAACAGCAGCAGGAATAATGAGTAAGTTAACCAATGGTACCAACATCATCAAGTTAACCATTAATCCAAAACCCCATGCAGTTGGGCTGTTTTTTTTAAGTAGTGTGGTCATTTGTTTAAACGGTATCGACTTATTATCTGCAGCGTAATCGCAATACTGAATTGTAAGCATCCATCCATTGAAAGCGAACCATAATAGAGGGCTAATGAGATTAATGACTGGGATAAAAGAAAGTATGAGTAGTATTAAAGCTCTTGGCAGGTAATAAAATAGTTTCTTTAGTTCTCGACCCAGGCTTTTAGGTACAATAATTATCCAGTCTTTTAGTGCCATCTCAGGCAAAGAAGCACCCTCCATTACTTGCACTTTCTCTGATAGCAGCGCATTAAATGGGGAAGCAATGAAATTACCAACAATGGTGAATGTAAAAAAAATGGCGCTAACCATCCCTAAGGCAAATAAAGGCCAAATCAAATACGTCATAAAACTAAGCCAGTGGGGAAGCCAGCTTGTTAGCGCATTCATCCAGTGACTAAATTGCAGAGATGCCCAATACACCATACCGCAAAATACCATGATATTGATCAATAAAGGCCAGAGCACAAACCAGCGCAAGGCTGGGTCAAAAATCATTCTAAGTCCTTGAAACAGGCAAGAAGGTCCGGATAATGAAGTATTTTGGTTCATAAAGGCTATTTGCTAAAGATAAATTAATTATTGTGCGTAAACGACTAACTACAGAAAACCCATAATAGTTTGCTATGTAATGCGGACACTATGCTTTGTTGTAGGTTTGACTGACATCACTGCAATGGTATATTTACACCCAGTGTAGCGTTTTACATGGCAGTGCATTATAGAAGTGTAGTTAGCCAAAGAGTAAATTTACATACCAGCTAGGCCCTAATTTTACACCGTAAAAACTTATTAGCGAGCTATCCATAGCAAGTTTCTATCATTTACTTACAATAGACCTGAAACCATTATAACCTACTGATTTTTCTATGGTTTTTATTGCTATTCAACCATGCCAATATGCATATTGGCTCGCGAATAAAAATTGATTCTAGAATCTAAGCATAAGACGTCATGGGATTCTTGATAGTGTGACTGCATTAGAGCGATTTTATTACGCTATGATGATGAAAAGTGGCGAATGAGCATACTCAAAACAATGAATACTTTGCGAAGTCAGAATCTTGTTGACAAAAGATTACCCATTTGTTGGACATGATATGACCAGAAACAAACGTTTCATTAGTGAGTAGAATTAATGATAATTTCCAAATATGAAATGCTACATCTTAAGTGCGCTTTGGTATACACCTTTTCACGATGTGGTATCACTAGTTATCATATACGAAATTTTTAGTACTAACAGTATTCGGAGTTCTTAATGAGTAATACAAAGCATGCACAGCTATTGATTCTAGGGTCTGGTCCGGCGGGCTATACCGCTGCTGTCTATGCTGCTCGTGCTAATCTTAAACCCGTGATTATCACAGGTATACAAGAAGGTGGTCAACTCACCACAACCACAGACATTGATAATTGGCCTGGCAGTAAAGAAGGACTTCAGGGTCCTAAACTAATGGAGAATATGCGTGAGCATGCGAAGCGCTTTAATACAGAGGTCATCTTTGATCATATTGAAACGGCTGATCTCTCGAAACGCCCTTTTGTATTGAAAGGCAATGAAACGTATACATGTGCTGCCTTAATTATTTCTACGGGTGCCAGTGCTCGTTATCTTGGATTAGACAGTGAGGAGGCCTATAAGGGTAAAGGTGTTTCTGCATGCGCAACCTGTGATGGATTCTTTTTTCGTCAACAGCATGTTGCTGTTGTAGGTGGAGGAAATACAGCAGTTGAAGAAGCGCTTTATCTTGCTAATATCGCTAAAACAGTCACACTGATACATCGTCGCCAAACCTTCCGAGCAGAAAAAATAATGCAAGATAAGCTAATGGAAAGAGTTAATAATGGCACTATTAAGCTGGTATTAGACAGTGTTGTTGATGATGTTGTTGGTAACGATTTAGGTGTAACCGGATTGCGGGTCAGGCATGTTAACAGTAATGAAATCACAAATCTGGATGTGACCGGTGTATTTATTGCCATAGGGCATACACCGAATACTCATATATTTAAAGGCCAGCTAGCTATGAATAATAGCTATATCAAAGTAAATAGCGGCGTGCAAGGCAATGCTACTGAAACCTCTGTTTCAGGTGTGTTCGCTGCTGGTGATGTCATAGATAGTGTTTATCGACAGGCTATCACTTCTGCAGGTACGGGTTGTATGGCTGCATTAGATGCTGAAAAATATCTGGATACATGGCGTGCTTAGAAGGCAGTTTTATAAAACTGCCTTCTAGCAACAAGAACAAATTTTTAGTTACTAGCCACTTCTTTATTTTGCTCTAGACCAAAGTCTTCTGCTAATGTACCTTTATCCCCTGATTTATTTTTAGGGGCGTAATCTTTAGGCTGTTCTACCGAAGTGATGCTAGGCGTTTTTCGTTTTAATATTTTGCCTGATAAGAGTGTATTGCTTCCTAGTAGCAAATCACTCATTTGATTTTTTATATGCTCGTCTTGACATAAAGTATCTGCACTATTGGCCATATGTTCATGCACATCTTTATATGCTTCAGTCATCTTGTTTGCTAGTTGGGCAGTAGAGGTAAAGTGATCAGCCACTTTTTCTTTATAACTAACAAATTCATGTTGAAGCTCATCAAGTTGCTCCGCTAGTTTGCTATTGTGGTATTTAGACCCCATAAAAATATGGTACAAAACAGCACCGCAGAGTGCTCCCCCCAAAAAAGCTAGACAACCAATCAGCCATAGTAAATATACATTTTCCACAATATTGCCTCACTGGTGGTGCTTTGGCCTACTTATTTTGATTGCCATAGTATGATTGTTCTATGACAAGAATAAAGACGCCAAGCGATTCTGTTCCTTCTTATCGAAAAATTCGACAACCGAGTATGTATTCTCCAGAAATATGTCTTTATGTTGCCGAAAATCACGATCAAGGTTACATTGTCTCTGCTTTCGCAGCACGAATAAAGCCCTTTAGCAAGAGAATAACATGCCTGTGACTCCTGAAGTACGTTACCAGCGCGATTTAATAGGAAATGGTTATACCGCAGACCCTGCTCAAGCAGATGCTGTAAAAGCCCTTCAGCAACTCTACGAACAATTAGTGATGCCATCGGAGAAAAAATTTTCCCTAAAATATCTGCTTTCAAAGCATGAGTCTAAGCCACTGAAAGGTGTGTACCTTTGGGGGGGGGTCGGTAGGGGAAAAACGTGGCTTATGGACATTTTCTACGACTGTTTGCCTTTTGAAAATAAACAACGTATGCATTTTCATCACTTTATGAAATATACGCATGAGCAGCTGCAACTGCATGCAGGCCAAAAAGATCCATTGAAGTGCGTGGCAAAGACATTGGCAGGTTGTACCAAAGTGCTCTGTTTTGATGAATTTTTTGTATCCGATATTGCAGATGCCATGATTTTGGCTGGTTTGCTAAATGAATTGTTCATACGGGACGTTATACTGGTTGCAACATCCAATGTTATACCCGATGAGTTATACAAAGATGGTTTGCAACGAGCACGCTTTCTGCCAGCAATAGCCTTGTTAAAGCAATATACACAAGTACTCTGTGTTGATAACGGCATTGATTACCGATTGGTGGTTATTCAGCAAGCTACAACATACCATTATCCATTAACTTCTGAGAGTCACCAGCAACTGCAGCATACTTTTATTAAGCTTACGCAGCTATCTGCTTTACCCTCATCCAGTAACGCCATAACTATTGAAGGTAGACCCATAAGCTGTATAGCCCAAGCTAAAGGGGTTCTTTGGGTAACATTTGCAGCATTATGTGCTGGTCCTCGCAGTCAAAATGACTATATTCATCTTGCTTCCTTGTTTCACACGGTGATATTGGAAAGTCTACCGCAGCTCAATGAAAATACCAATGATCAGGCACGCCGTTTTATTAGCCTTATTGATGAATTATATGATCGTAGAATCACATTGATTATCTCAGCTAAAACAGCTATTGAAGACATCTATCAGGGCAGTCAGCTAGCTTTTGAATTTAAAAGAACCATAAGCCGACTTCAGGAAATGCAGTCAACCGATTATACCTTAGGATCTGCTGAAAAATGGCATTCATCGCCTAAACGGTTACTGTGATACATACCCGAATGCAGGTCAAAAGATGTGGGTTTGAATCAGTTATTTTGTCGCTTAACGCCTACTTTCGATATGAGTTCGCTTGAAGGTCGTTAGGTTAATAGCGGTTAGGGTTTTTCCCCAGACACAGCCAGTATCAAGGGCATGTATATTAACTCGACCTGTTTTTCCTTCAAGGGCTGCCCAGTGCCCAAAGATGATAGTATCGTTATGCATTGGTGCTTGCTTAAAAGTATACCAAGGTGCAACGGCCCCACTAGCTGTATTCGATTTATTATTGAGATCCATGTGGCCATTGCTATCACAAAAACGCATGCGGGTGAAATAGTTAGCAGCTAAGCGTAATGTTTTTTTATGCGCAAGTGGAAATTGGCTATTTGATGAACAGTCAGATTTAAATAATATTTTCAATAGCTCAGGGTAGCTGTCATCTTGAAGTAGTTTTTCAAGGTGTTTAGCATTTTTTTTAGCTTGAGCTAGCGTCCATATTGGGGGTATACCAGCATGCACCATGGTTATGGCTTTTTTTTTGTTGTGATGGAGAAAAGGACAATGCCGTAGCCAGTGAAGCAGCTCATCTATATCTGGCGCAGCAAGTACTTCCTTTAGAGTATCCCCCTTTTTTTGCTTGCGAATACCTTCTGCTACCGCCAAAAGATGGAGGTCGTGATTGCCAAGCACAGCAATGCATGATTTATTAAGGCTTTTTAGAAAACGTAAGGTTTTCAGCGAGTCTGGCCCGCGATTAACCATATCCCCTGCGACCCAAAGAGTATCTTGTTCAGGGTCAAAGCTCAGTTTGTCAAGTAAATATCTGAGTGAATTATAACACCCTTGAATATCGCCCACAGCAAACGCTGTCATACCTTCCTGCCCTTACTTGAAACTGTCTTCCAAATAATCCGCAATTTTGATGAAATCAGCAAGATGTAATTGTTCGGGACGCAAGCCTGCATTTATGCCCAGCGCTTCAATCTTGTCAGCACTAAGGTGTTTTTTAAGTGTATTTCTAAGCGTTTTCCGACGTTGACTAAAAGCATCTCTGACAATGTTTTCTAGTCTAGTTATATTACTACAGGAGTAGGGTCGTATTTTGTGAGGGGTTAGTCGTACAACGGCTGAATCAATCTTGGGTGCTGGTGTAAAGGCGCTAGGAAAGACTGTAAAAAGATAATCAACGGTGCAGTAGTATTGGGTCATAATACTAAGTCGGCCGTAATTTTTGTCACCCGGTGCTGCTGCTAATCGTTGGACTACCTCTTTCTGCAACATAAAATGCATATCAGTGATAACCCCTTCAAATTTCAAGAGATGAAAAATCAAAGGTGTCGAAATATTGTAGGGCAAATTGCCCACACAACGTAAAGGGCGCTGATCAGTTTTTAATGCACCGAAGTCAAATGTTAATGCATCACCTTCGTGTATATGAAACTCAGGGTTGAGCCCAAAGCGCAATCTCAATGCAGGAATGAGGTCTCTATCTAGCTCAACCACATGAAGGGTTTTTGCACCGTTGAGAAGTCCCTCAGTCAATGCACCTTGACCGGGCCCAATTTCTACTAAGTTATCACTTTTCTGAGGGTTAATTGTGCGAATAATTTGCTGAATGACACTGTCATCGCGCAAAAAATTTTGGCCAAACCGTTTACGTGCTCTATGAAAAGTAAGGTTTGATTGAGGCATAAAAAGTTTATTTTAAGATTTTAAAAGAATAGCAGCTCTGCAAATGAACCATTAGGCATTTCCAGATTAGTTGATCATGCTAATAGCCATATCAATAGCCGTGATCATGCTGCCAATAGATGCTTTTCCAGTGCCGGCCAGCTCAAGCGCTGTGCCATGATCCACAGAAGTTCTGATAATGGGCAAGCCAAGCGTTATATTGGCCGCATTGCCAAAACCTTTGTATTTTAACACGGGCAAACCTTGATCGTGGTACATGGCTAAGACTGCATCGCAGTGAGCTAATTTATCCGGAGTAAATAATGTATCTGCTGGTAATGGTCCTATCAGATTTAGACCTTGTTTTTTAAGGGTATCAATCACTGGGGTAATTACTTCTATCTCTTCCATACCTAAATGGCCGCCTTCTCCTGCATGAGGATTCAAGCCGCAAACTAAAATACAAGGATTATCTATATGGAAATGATTATGCAAACTCCAGTGCAGAATATTCAGTACTTCGGTTAAGCAAGTGGGGGTAATAGCTTTAGGTACGTCAGACAAGGGTAAATGGGTTGTTGCCAAGCCTACTCGTAATCCTTCTGTGGCTAGCATCATAACCACCCTATCGGTATTGGTCAGCTCTGCTAGGTATTCGGTATGCCCTGTAAAGGGAAATCCGCCCTCATTGATTGCCCCTTTGTGAATAGGTGCAGTGACCATCGCATCAAACTGTCCAGAAAGACAGCCTTTGGTGGCTGTTTTGAGTATTTGTAGTACGTAAGCACTGTTTTCAGGATTCAATTGGCCAGCGCTACAAGGTGCAAGCATGCTAATAGGACTGACCAAAAGCTCACCCACACGAGCGGGGGTATAATCGTTTTTATCAAACAATGTTAAGGTGACTTTAATGCCTAGCTCGGCGGCCCTGTATGCTAACAGTTCTGGGTCTGCTATAACGATCTGCTGAGCATGATGTTGTTGCTGAGCTAGCATCAAGCAAAGATCAGGGCCAATACCTGCAGGTTCCCCTGCGGTTATGGCCAGTCGAGGGCATCTCATTGTATTAAGAGGCATCTTTCAACCGAATATTAACATATGCCTGATCACGTATCTCCCTAAGCCAAACAGCCAGCTCTTGCTCAAACTTACGATTGGCTAGCAGTTCCTGCGCTTTCTTGCGGCGTACTTGGTCGCTAATGTCAGCATCACGTTTTCCTAGTACTTCAAGGATATGCCAGCCATAGGCAGTTTTAAATGGTTTGCTGATTTGGTTCAGCGGCATGTGATTGATAACTACCCTAAACTCTGGAACAAGAGAGTTTGGACTTACCCAGCTAAGGTCACCACCATTGAGAGCAGAGGCTGTATCATCGGAATACGCTTTAGCCAGTTCGGCAAAGTTAGCACCACCCTTTATTTCTTTATAAAGCTTTTGCGCTAACTTTTCTGCTTCAAGATTACTGCGAATTTCATTCGGTTTAATAAGAATATGGCGCACATGTACTTGCTCTTGTACATGCTTTTCATCGCCACGAAGATCAATCAGCTTAAAAATATGAAAGCCATTTGGGCTGCGAATGGGGCCCGATATTTCACCTTTTTTCATTTTCAATACTTGCTGGTAAAACAATGTGGGGAGTTGATCAGATTTACGCCAGCCTAGATCACCACCTTTCAAGGCATTTTGTCCTTGAGAATATGTCACGGCCATTTCTGGAAAATTAGCGCCCTTACGAAGCTTGTCGACAATTTCCTGCGCTTTTTTCTTAGCTGTTTTAATTTGTTCGGCACTGGCATTATCAGGGGTAGCAATCAATATGTGACCAAGACGGTATGTTGTTTCAGTTTGGGATTTTCCTTCGGGTGAGTTTAAGAAGTTATCAATTTCTTTTGGCGTGATGTGTATACGCTCACCTACCAGGCGTTGGCGAACGCGGTTTAACATCATGTCTTGGCGAATGTTTTCACGGGCTTCGGCAAAAGTCATGCCATCTTTTTCTATCTTCTTTTTAAACTCAGGAACCGTTAGATTATAACGTTGGGCAATTTTTTCAATTGCGTCATTAAGCATTAAATCATTAATAGTAATACCTGCACGTTTTGCTATTTGCAATTGGATGTCTTCGATAATCAATTGATCAAGTACCTGTTTGCGAAATATATTTTCCGGAGGTAACGAAATTTTTCTCTCAGCTAGCTGGTGGCGAACGACCTGCATGCGCTTATCTAGCTCGCTTTGCATGATGGCCTCATTATTTACCACGGCGACAATACGATCAAGCTCAACAAGTTTTGGCTGAGCGGCTTTTGACTGAGGGGTCTCTGCATGAGCTATATTAGCAGCAAGTATTATTAAGCAGAGGCATGCCAGTAGAAGTTGTTTTAATACCTTCATCATTACTTCTCATGTTCTGTGTTGTAGCCAGAAATACCGCTTAGGTATTCAGTAACGGGGCCACTGCTTAAGCCACCCAAACCTCTGAGTACAAATTGCAGGAAGACACCAGTTTTTTTAGTAGGGTAGTCAATATTATCATCAACATCTACCCAAGAACGCCATAGTAGCCGCACTTGGTAACAGCAGCTGCTGTATTCGACACCGGTGAGGAGTTCTAGATTTCTTTTGTTCGTCAGATCATATTGCCAACGTCCCATGCCAGACCAACGGTTTGTAATGGGCATGGCAAAGGATATATCGGTTTGGCTTAAATTGTTAGATACTAATTGTGTTGGGTTAACAGTGCCTTGTGCATTCTTAGTATACCGATCAGCTTGTTCACGATAACCATAGCCTATATTAAATACTTTTTGCGGTGTAGGTTGGTAGCGATAATATACATTATAATTATCCATGCGATTACTGCTTGTATCCCAAGCTAGGTTTTGGCTTAACTTCATGGTTTGATTAATATTGTAGATTAGCTCAGAAGCCAGGGGTGATGTAGGTCTGCTAAGCTCAGATTTCAGTCGGTTAAGTGCGTCATTAGAATCCGTGGTAGAACCACTGTCTTTACTGCCAGTTTTAGGAGAAATGTAGACTTTGCGATCCTGGAAATAAATAATTTGGCCCATACTAAAACGTAATCGTTCAAAGCCATTGTTTTCTAGCAAACGAGTCGTAAACCCTAGCGACAATTGATTAGCATCGCCCAGTCGATCATAGCCACTAAAGCGGTTATCTCGCCAGAGTGAATTGTAACTGAAGTCAAGCTGCCTTGTATCAAATATAGGGTTCATTTCTTGATTTACATAGGGGACGTATAGGTATTTCATCCGTGGTTCAAATGTGTTATCAAAATGGGTTGAACCAAATGAAACTTCACGATCAAAATATAGTCCGCTGTCCAAACTGAATGTGGGTACAGTTGTTTTTGGTGACTCAGTGTAATCGCTGGCGGTAAAGTTACCATAAGCATTATTTAAGTCGGCAATAACTTGATTCTTATCAAGGTTGCTTAACTGATACTGTACATTGCGCAGTTTAATATCCGGTGTAATAAAGCCATAGTTAGCACGAAATGGCATGCTGACGCCTGTTTCAAGATACATTCTATTACCTTCAGCACGCTCAATGCCGTAACCTCCGTCGTATATGCTGCGGTTCACGTTGTATGAAGGATCAAAATTTGGATCAACCTCTTCACGAACATAATGCCAGTTATCTGATCTAGAAAAACGGGTGTAGTCTGCCAAATAGCTAATAGTAAAATGGTTATTAGAAAACCAATGACCGTTGAGAGTTGCTTCAGGTAGCTTGTTATAGGGGTCATCAGCCGTTTGGCTCATATTCTTATATTTCTGAGCAGCAAGGCTGAATTGCCAGTCATGGTTTGCGTCGCCGCCGATATAATGAGTGCTGACTAACTGATTTAATACTGAACTGCTAGAGAGTTGTAAATTAGAGCTGAAATCATCCAGATAGTTTTTGTCGCTGGCATTGGCATAATCAACATTAACACTCCACTTAGGTGTTATGTGTGTTTTATTTTCCCAGTTGATTAGCCAACGCTCTTTATCATAATAGGGGTTCTCATTTTTAAGCTGGTCTTTCCCTGCCAGAGCGGCAATACCTAGCGTACCTTTACTTTTTTCGGTCAAATAACGACCTTCTAATTCTAGCAGCATGCCTCGCTTACTTAGAAAGCGGGGCGTCAGGGTTGCATCATAATTGGGCGCCAAGTTGAAATAATAAGGTAAAGAAATATCTAACCCATTTTCACTACTAGAGCCAATAGAGGGAAATAGAAAACCAGATTGTCGTCGGTCATCAATCGGGAAGTAAAGATACGGAGCATAGAAAATAGGCAGCCCTTCGACGCGAATGGTCGCATCATGGGCGGAACCAAAGCCTGTAGCAGGATCTAGCGTGACATTTTTTCCTGATAGTAACCAACCCGTATTATCTGGCGGGCAGCTGGTGTAAGTTGCATGAGTAAGGTGGATGATACCACTTGAGGTTCGAGTCATAGTACTTGCATGACCGCGATGACCATTTGCATGCTCAACGTAAGTAGCATTTTCAACGGTTGCCTCACCGGTATTCATCTGTGCTTTTCCTCGATCACCCACAATAAGAAGTCCAGGTTCACGAATACGGGCGTGTCCTTTAAAGGATGCAAGATTTTTTTCTTTATTAAAAGTAGCGGTGTCGCTTTTAAATTGCCTGTTAGCCTGCTGAATAGTGACATTGCCTGTCAGAGTCGCAATAGACTGATCGTAGTTAGAGTGGTCTGCTTCAGCGATAATAGGCTGTGTATTGGGATTGCCTTTGAAGTTTTTTCCAGGGCGGTCAGGCTCAATATAAGCACCACAAATATAAGAGGGACGCTTGGCGCGCTGTTCTTTAGAGAGTTTGCTTAGTGGCACCCAGTCTAGCTCTTTTTGAATGGAAGCGGTGGATTCAGCAGGATGAACATTTTTTACTTCACTTTGGGTTTTCTGGGTAGTTTCGCACTGTCTGCTGTTATTCTTAGTAGAAGGTATACAGCTCCTTTGAGCTTTAGGCACTTCATTGGCGTACGTCTTGAATGATGCTTGAAGGGTAAACAAGCCGGTCGTGAGCGCCAAGGCAAGGGCCTCTGCTTTAAAAGTTATGGGGCGGTTCTCCATAAGCTTAACTATCCTGAAGAATTTTTTTGCTTTCAATGGCCTTGCCTTTGGTTCCAGTGGCTGGGAACATGAAAAAGAAGGTAATCGCAATAATGAATGATGCGATAGGTTGTATGCATATACGTTATATACCTTGGCCAGCAAGTAAGGCTAAATAGTCTGTAGTAGTCTCTGTACCAATACTATTATAACTTAGCATTGATTATACAGGATAGGGAGTCTGGTTGAGTTTTCTCTATACTTTAACGCTAAAAAAGGTGTGTTAACGAATGGTAACCAGCAATATTAAATACCCTCAGAGGAGCACGCTTAATAGTGATCGTCGGCGCCAATTGGCAGCGTGGGTCATTGGTCTCTTGTCTGGAGAGGTTGGTGGCATTGAAGAAGGTTTGCCTTTGAAGCCTATTGTTGGCGATGCCAGTTTTCGAAAATACTATCGCGTGATGGGCCCCAAAGGCTCGTTGATTGCTGTTGACGCACCGCCTGAGACGGAAGATAGCGCAATGTTTGTAAAAATTGCCAAGCAATGGCGACAGCAGGGAATTAACGTGCCTATTGTTCATGATTTTAATTTAGAAAAAGGCTTTATGTTATTGGAGGACTTTGGGGATCATCTATTGCATGAGGGTTTGCTAGCTGGGCAGGAAGACACGTTATATGCTCAGGCAATGACATTGTCAAAAAAAATTCAATTATTACCTTCGACGGAGCTGCCAGTTTACGATGAGTCTCTGCTTCAGTTTGAGCTTTCTCTTTACCCGCAATGGTTTTTAAAATCATTGCTTGGCTTGCAACTGACGAGCAATGAAGAACAAGCAATAAATGATATATTTGACTATCTTATGAAGTGTGCCTTTGAGCAGCCAAAAGTGACGGTGCATCGTGACTTTCATTCTCGTAATTTGATGCTTTGTGAAGATGGAAGGCTTGGCGTTATTGATTTCCAAGGCGCTCTTCAAGGTCCTATTTTATATGATATTGCATCGTTGTTGAAAGATTGTTATCACGTATGGCCTGCGAAAAAAGTAGAGCAGTGGTTGATGAGCTATATATCAGATATACCTCAGTTGAGCAGTGTGAGCCCTGCTCAGGTTATCAAATGGTTTGATTGGATAGGATTGCAGCGCCATTTAAAATGTCTAGGTATTTTTTCGCGCCTTTGGCTAAGGGATCATCGTACAAGTTATTTGAGTAACCTGCCGCAAACTCTTGACCATGTTATAGCAGTTTGTAAGCAATATTCGGAACTTGAACACCATGGAGTATGGCTTGAAAAACGGGTACTACCACAAGTGTTAGGACGAGTAGAGGGCATTCGTGAAGAGGCAGGGGTATGAAAGCCATCATACTTGCTGCTGGTTTGGGTAAGCGCTTACGGCCGTTAACATTAACGAAGCCAAAGCCGCTGATTACTGTGGCTGGAAAGCCGCTGATTGTTCATCATATAGAGCGGTTGAAAAAAGCGGGTATCCAAGAGATTATCATCAACTATTCTTGGCTAGGAGATCAGATTGTTGAAACTCTTGGCAATGGGCAGCAGTGGGGAGTCACTATTCGTTACTCTGCTGAGCCTGAACCGCTAGAAACAGGCGGCGGCATTTTTCAAGCATTGCCTTTGTTGACAGAAGATAGCCATGACAGCGTATTTATTGTTATAAACAGTGATGTGTTTACTGATTATCCACTAGTATCATTGCCATCTACAATTAGTGGACTTGCTCATATTGTTCTGGTAGACAACCCTGATTTTAAGGCTAAGGGGGACTTCTGTCTTTCTGGCAGGCAAGTAAAAAAAGACGGTGTAGAACTACTAACTTTCAGTGGTATCAGTGTATTATCTGCCAAATTATTTCAAGGGTGTACTCTTGGGGTTTTTTCGCTGACCTCACTACTTCATAAAGCCATTATTGAAGGAAATGTGTCGGGGGAGCACTACCATGGGCAATGGACGGATGTGGGCACTATAGACCGTTTAAAAGCACTTGAGGATGAATTGAATGACTGATATCGAGTCTCGGGAGTACGAGTAAAATTTCATGACGGCAATAATGATAGGTATTTTTTTAGGCTTGCTGTATGGGGGATTCTTTGGCGGCATATTGGGTGGTTTTCTAGGGTCGTGGATCAATAAACACTATTTGAAAAATCATCAGGGATACACAAGCCGACCTGGTTTTAATCGTCAACAGGCTCAAAGCGCTTTTTTTAATGCCACGTTTTTGGTGATGGGGTGTCTTGCTAAAGCTGATGGTCGGGTCAGTGAAGATGAGATTCAAACCGCATCTGCTATTATGAGTGAAATGCGATTATCTGATGATCAGCGTCGTGTAGCGATCAAGCTTTTTAATAAAGGCAAAAATCAGGCGGTGGATATTGAAAGTCATCTGAGAACGTTTCGGCAGGTCGCAGGCTCGAGTACACTTATCCCGATGTTCTTGGAAATTCAGTTGCAAGCTGCTTATGCTGACGGCAGCCTGACGCAAGCTGAACGCGCTGTATTCACGTGGGTGTGCAGTATTCTCGGTATCAATAATATTAGCTTTGAATTGCTACATAAGCGGTTTTTAGCGCAGCAGGCTTTTTATCAGGGAAAATATCAACAACAAGGTAATAATAATTATCAAAGGCAAAATTCTGTAAGTGATATTAGGCAAGCCTATGATGTATTGGGTGTGAAAGAAACAGCGTCGGATACCGAGGTAAAAAGTGCCTACCGAAAATTAATGAGTCAGCACCACCCGGACAAGTTAGTGGCAAAAGGGTTACCAGAAGAAATGATGCAGGTAGCTAAGCAAAAGGCTCAGGAAATTCAGGGTGCTTACGATACTATCAGGCAACACCGGAAGCAGCGTTAAGCAATGTAGTTAACCATAGATTAATTGTGTGGTACGCAGAATGCGAGCATAAGCAATTGTTCATACCCTTCTCAATAAGAGCACCTGAAAGGCCCAATGCGTAAATTGAAGGTTTTTATGCAATTTGCGCTTGGTATTCTCCATAAAAGGCAAAAATTTTATAATATTAATCGTGCTCTCTAACTACCGTAATGAGTTTGGGTAGCTGGACTTCAGAGCAAGGCAGAGTGATGAGTAGTTTCAGGGTTATGTTTGTTCATCTCATAAATCAGCCAAACTTAAACTTCTTCAAAAGAAAGCCTAGTAACTTATGGGGACTAGAGTTTTAAGTGCCCACCAGTTATCTCTCATTTAAAAAACTATCGTTTCGTTTGGCAACATAACTTCCCTCCAAGCATACCAAAGCGGAAATTCTCAGTGAAGTCGATTGATAGTAGTATTTCGTGAGTAACAAGAAAAAATCTGTTTTTTAAAATTGGTCGAACTATACGATAAAGTGATTATTGAGTTCATACTCCACAATATCAACGTGTTTTATTCATTACCATGATATTTGATTTATAAGACCTGAAACCTAATAAAACATAATAGTTTTTTTGGCGATGACTGTAATTGTTTCAGATGGTAATGAAAACTATTTTAGAATTATACGACTAGTTGTTTTTATTTTATTATGTGTTTTTTTTTAAAATACAGGATTTTTTGATATGCACTATACTTAGTCTCCTTTAACTAGGCGATTCCCATTTACGTTATAAGTTTAATTATTTTTCATATAATCTGGAGCTAAAATGCCAACAAAAATAGTAATTTCTATCCAAAGAATCTTTTATTTTTTACTGCTTATTAGTATAAGCATATCTTCTTTTAATACTTATTCTGATGAGGGTAGAGAATTAAATAATCAATTAACTACATTGGAAAAATATCGTGCTGAAACTCAAGGTTTTTCTGAAGATGAATTGACTCAGTGGATTAAAGAAAACTTTAGTGAGATTCAAAATATTCCAGTTTCATCTTTTTTAAATGAAGAAGATATTGATCAAATTAAAGAAATTTGTAGTGGACAAGGAATCACTATATCAGAAGAATGTACGCTATCAGAATTAATTGCAGGTATTGAAAATGATAATGTCTCTATTAGTCAGATTGTAGCTTTATTAAAAGCTAAAGAGAAGCAAATAAATCTGCCCACAACAGCAGGTTTTATTAAGCAGTTAGATGATGGTATATCAGCAAAAAGTCCTTTTTCATTAGGTGGTGTTGACATACTATTCAATAAGGCCAATAGTGCTATTTTTTCCACAGCAGAGAAAATGCTTAGTCATACGGTTAATGGCGCATACGTAACAATAGGTTTGCTATGGAGTTTGGTAGGAGGGGCCAATGGAGCGAGTATTAACCTACCAGAGGATAGTGTCTTGGCAAGTGGTGACCTTCCCTTAGGTGAGGAAGGTTCAAGTCCGTCATGTATGACTGATATCCATGCCTTTGGAAGATGCTTCTTGGATTATGCTCCGCCTATAATGAATAATTTGTCAACTATTTTTGTAATAACTTGCCTTGTTTGGGTAATCTATAAACTAGATAAACTATATAAAGTTATCGCAAAAAACGGTTGCTCACCTCAAAAAACATCTGACCAAGAAAGTCTTATGCGTAGCAAAAGCAATTGACAAACGTATATATAAACGAAACAGTTAAGCTATATCCGCGGATTATAGTTTCACTCTAACGGATAACGTATAGTTAGTTTAAGACATCCTGGTTAAAAGTAAGCAACGGCTTAGAGGTTGTTCAAAGAAGATCATGAACAGCCTCTTAATCATTAAACAAAAAGTATGGACTTATATGACTTGTGATTATTTAAGGTACTTCAGAAAAAGATTCTTGAGTTCTGAATTATAAAAATACTCATGCTTTATGGGGCTGTTGCATAATTTAAAAGGAAGCTGTTTTTTTGATAAAATACTTTCAAAGTAAACTTGCTTAGGAATGCATATGATCAGCCAGTCAGAACTCGTGAATTTAGAGGATCTTGTTGCCGCAGATCATCCCTATC
>JAQYUY010000085.1 GCA_028728195.1 Endozoicomonas sp. (ex Botrylloides leachii) | reverse complement strand
TGCGAGCACTTTCAAGGATCGGAAGAATAGGTTCAAACTGTTCACGAGTGATATCGCTGGGGTACTTTTGTCTCATTCGATGAATTATCAAGGAAAATCAAGATCATGAACAGCTTCTTAGACTATATACCCGAGCCAAAGCATTCTTGTTAAGAATAGTAATCAAAAGGCTTAATATTTATAGCAAGCGCTCACATTATAAAGGGGGAGCTTTTATAAATTAGCGGTTTATCAATAATTTACCTTGTCCTAACACTTTGGTTGCAGTAGCCTGAAGTAGAAAGCATATTAAATAAAAATAACCCTACTAACTGGGTGAGTTTACGCTATTAACAATAGATTAAAACGCTGTAGATATTTACAAATTTAATTGACCAAAGCTTTATAAAAACTGCTGTAAAAAGAAAGTATTACACTAAATTTCTTGAGGAAGGAACTTCATGAGTGATAAACGCATCATTATTATTGGCGCAGGACCAGCTGGTATCAGTGCAGCAAAATTTTTATCAGAGCAAGGTGCCCACAATGTGACTCTGCTTGAAGCTGGCGATAGGCCTGGCGGGAAATGTACCAGTGTTAATTATGGAGGGTTATGGCATGAGCTGGCTACGTCATACTCCGCTTGGGGTTATAACACACTCCATCGCTGGTTCAATCAGCATGCTATTGCCGTTTATAAAGTAAAACCACTAAGAATGCTGGTAAAGTCTGGTAATAAATTAGCTACTGTCACGCTCAAAGAATACGCATTGGGCGGATTAACCATTCAGCATAAAAGACGGGCCATAAGTCAATTATTTAAATTCCAGAGGCTCTGGTTGCGTTTCTTTTTTCATGAGCTACGAGGCTCAAAGAATACCGATATAAATCAGAAGCTAGCCATGCCATTTGGTGAATGGTTGGATTTTTATCAACTTGATATTGTAAAACGCTTTGCAGGTAGAGCTATTGTTAGTGCTGGTTATGGGTATTTAGAAACGGTGCCAGCATTGCATTGCCTGCGTTGGTTAAGGCCATCGATTATAATCGCTGGTCTATTTGGTCAGGTCTGGGAGCCTGTTCCTGGCTTTGAAAATGCGCTAAGAGCATTCAGCTGGGATCAAGATATTCGTTATAACAAGCCTGTTAAACAAGTTCTGCATGAAAACGGTTGCGTGCGTGTAGTGTGTGAAGATGGTGAGGAGCTAATATGTGATGATGTCATTGTAGCGTGTCCATTGAGTCAGGCAAAATCGTTTTTCCCTGAAACGTCTGTGCAGTATAAGTTAGGCTCCGCCATGAACAGTCATCAATACGCAACAATCTTTTTTAAAATAAAGGGGAGACTGCTTGATGGTGATAATGAAACTATAGGGTTGCCAGATAACTTTCCATTATCTCAAGCAGGAAAACCTTTAGTCATTCGCCGAACCGGCAACAAAATACCAGCAAAAGCAGTCAATGCTGATGGCAATGAAGAATACTACGTTAGCTATCACTATAAGTCAGATCTCACAGAAGAAAAGTTGACTGAATATCTTAATGAAGCAATCATCGAGTTGGGAGGACAACTTGAAACAGTACTTGAGATTCGTCAGTTTAATTATATGCAAACTTACGACAAACAAGCGATAACATCGGGGTTGGTGCAGAAATTAAACCAACAGCAAGGTGAACAACATATTTGGTTTAGCACGGCTTCTATGAGCTTTGAGTCTGTTGATAATATTATGGATCAAAATGAAGAGTTAGTGCACTCGTTGCTTGATGGTAATAAACCCCATCATTCAGAGAGCAAAAACCGTATTTATTGGATTAAACTGTCACGACTTTTTAAACCGATCACGTTTATTCGGTACTGGCGAAAAACACAAATTAATATCTGATCACTTAGCCAAGGCATTAGTTATTGGTATTATGTGTGCAGAAATCGCTTTTGATGATAAATGATACCCCTGAGTAAGCAGGCTAACTTGATTATAAAATGAACCATGCTTTCATTTACTGAAATGAGAAAAGATAAGTACGTTTGATGAATGAATGCTAACTCATTTAAGAAAATAATGAGATGGTTAGACTTGATAATAACCACTTTGATTATCAAGTCCTTACACAGGGTGTTTATAAAATGGTAATCATCTGTTAACCAACATGGCTATGAGTGGGTCAATGGTTTCACGGTTTATACAAGTACTCTATAAGAGAGGAATAGTATGTGCTGAGCAACCTGCGTATTATTGTAAAAAAAGTGCGAGACGTAGGATTTAACATGCATTTTTTTGCAGAACTGTCAAAGTATCAGTTCTATGGTATTATACCGCATCTCAGTTAGTTGCATCTTGACGCTGACTGGCTCTAAATCTTGATTTTAATACTCGTCTACAGCATTGGCTTTTTTGATTTATGTCACAGTCTTTAACAGTAGAAAGGATTCTTAATGCAGCTGAACTGCTCTTTGCTGAGCATGGATTCTCTGACACATCTTTACGATCAATCACTAGTAGAGCAGGAGTTAACCTAGCTGCTGTAAATTACCATTTTGGTTCCAAAAAAGCCCTTATACAGGCTGTTTTTTCCCGCTTTCTCGACCCTTTTGTAATCAACCTTGAAAAGGCATTAGATGAACTAGAAAATAGTTCAGATACTCCTGAGTTAGAGCCTTTGCTGCATTTATTGGTTGACCAAATTATGATGCTTAAACCGCGAGATGAGAATAATCTATCCGTTTTTACTCGGCTGGTAGGGCTCGCATTTAATGAAACCCAAGGCCATTTAAAGCGATATTTAAATGATATCTATGGCAATGTCTTTCAACGCTATTTCAAAATATTAGTGCTAACCTGCCCGCATTTACACAGGGGAGATATGTTTTGGCGAGTCAATTTTATTTTAGGGTCGGCTGTTTTCACGTTATCTGGCGCTAATGCTTTGCGGGCTATTGCTGAAACTGATTATGGCGTTACCGATGACTTAGAGGATATTTTGAGACGCATGGTACCGTTTATGGCAGCTGGTCTGCGCGCGCATATTTAACAAAGTTACATTGACTCCTAAAACCATAAGCCAAGTTGAAAGCTGATATAGCTATCAATATAGAGGTTTTTTTCGAGGCTATTCATGGCCTTTTATCAGCAGCGAGAATGCTAGGAAAATAAACAAGGACATTTTGTGCATATAATGCTGTATATAAAATCCCAGCAACTGGTACTTCATAGTAACGGAGGGCAATTATTTTATGCGGTATCTACTGCTAAAAGAGGTATTGGTCAGTTAGCTGGAAGTGAAAAAACCCCTCTAGGAAAACATATTATCAGAGCAAAAATTGGTGAAAAACAGCCGGAAAACGCTGTATTTATTGGTCGACGCCCTACGGGTGAGATTTATTCTCCAGAACTTGCCATAGCAAACCCCCAACGAAAAGATTGGATTTTGACTCGTATTCTCTGGCTAAGCGGATTGCAACCGGGATTTAATCGATTGGGTAATGTAGATAGTATGAGGCGTTATATTTATATCCACGGTACACCTGATTCAGAACCCATGGGTAGGCCCCTATCGCATGGTTGTATTCGTATGCGTAATAAAGCTGTTATTGATCTTTTCGAGCGTATTGATGTAGGTGTACCCATCAATATAGTGATGTAATATTAATCAAATTTTTTAACTGCATTATTGCACTGACCACCCGTATTGCGTTATAGCCCTATTATTACTTATTATTCCCTCCTATTCTCGGTTAAAAGCATGGTTAGTATAAATTTTTAAGATAACCGGTGGATTATACTTTTGATTGATAGAGCGGACTATTAATGACAAAAAATAGATTAGGCTGCCGAGGTTAAATTATGGTAATTATTATGAGCTATGAGCTATGAGCTATGAGCTATGAGCTATGAGCTACCTTACAGCATGATTTTGTAAAACCGGTAGTGTTTATAAGAACGATAATGTTTGGAAGATAGCATGTCATGTCATGCTATTGAGTGAACCCATTAATTAAGAAATATTTTCCTTGCTTACTAGAATAAATACTTAAATGATAGTCATCATAATCTGGGTATATCTTTGCTAATTGTTCATTGCTCTTTTTGTGTAAATCAATCATGTTGTTTGCATACGCATTATAAGAAAAATAAATGCGGTTAATATAAGAGGCAGTCTTAAAAGTCATGCAGCTACTGCGGTTGTGATAAATGGGCTAGAAAATTTCTTATAAATCAGCTCATTTTAATGTCAGCGAACATATGCATGCTATTATACAACAATAGGTATTGTATCTATATACAGTGTCTACTGTTTTGATAATTTTATTTTATGTATAGATATGATTTAGGTTAGGTATGCTAAAGAGAGCTAGTGTTCAAGAAAATGCAGCAAGAAAACAAAGATTAAAAGATAGGGCTGGTTTAAGGGTTTATATAGACAAGGTTCAAGAAAGAGTTACTAGATTTGGCGGCTATTGCTCTTGGAAAATTAGTCAGGATATAGGCCTGATGAGGATTACTAGAAATAACGCAATGAAACTTGCGGGAGAGTCTCAGAGGGGCGTTTGTTTAGCCTTTTGTGCTCAATGGATTATTTCCTTAAGCAAAGGTCAGTATATCAGAGATCTTTTATGTGATAGCTCAGGTGAAGTTATACCAAATAAAGTCAGACAACTTGTAATACAGCATCTAACTCTTACAGACATGTCACCAGCATCTATAGTTGGTGCGCCTCGTTATCAAAAAGGACAAATAAATGGTGAATTAGCTGTTCAATTATATCTCTCTCAAAAAGGTTTAAAGGCGGTTTCATTGGAAAATTTTCATTCCCCAGGAAGCTTTGCAGTAGGCTTGCCAGAAAAGATAATTAGCTTTGATAGTAATAAAGGTTATTTCCTGATGATAACGTTAAAAGATGATTATGGTAGTGGGCATGCAGTTTGTGCACAAATTGCAAATAAAATCACTTTTTTTGACCCAGGATTTGGTGAATTTGCTTTTGATAATAAAAATAAATTCAAAACGTGGTTTTGTGAGTTTCTGCTTAATCTGACAGATTATTCTGAAAAATATACACGGTATAGTGTATTTTCTTTTATAAGGTAGTTTTTCGGATGAAGGGTGAAGATTTATAAGAGTTGGTAGTGCTATCGGTATATAAGTTTGCCTATCACTTTATCATGAACTTCTTTTAATCAGTACAGAAAAACTAGCTTATGTAGTTTTTTTAGTATTGCATCCGGTCTTTGACTAAAAGTGTGTGCAATGATCCGCTTAAATCGTGGTTTTCATGCATACCATAGCCAACGTTGATTTTTCTTAGTCCTACAAAGGACCATTGCTCATCCATATCACAAATCAGCAGAACCTTACCATTTTTGGGCATATCATCTGACTTGATTTATCACCTTCTATTAGACCAGCACAACCGTAAATTTAAACTATATTTTTATTTTCTAAATGTGAAGCTTAGGAGGTTTATTATGAAAAATTTTTTTTTTTATGTTTTATTTTTTAATATCGCAACCCGTATTTTCTGACTGGGATGATACGGTGGAATATGTAATACATGTAAAACAACAAATTATAGATAAAGGATCTATATATTCAATAAAGTTAGCAAACGGGTGGGATGTGGTCAGTAGTGAAGAAAAAAATCTTGATAGATCTATAAGTTACTTTATTGACCCTGAAGGCAATCCTAGAATTGGTTGCTATGGTAAACGAGCATCTGGTGATAATAATTTACAAGTAGATATCCTTAACAAAGGAACATCATCTAGCATAAAGGAAAGTGTTCTTAGTGAAGACAATACAAGAGATGAAAATAGTAAAGCGTATTTATTTCTAAAAAATATAATGGGAGAAAATATTTTTCATAGTTTCTTTTTTAGATTGTCTTATTTTTTTTACAAGAAAAAAAAGACATTAAATGATATAGCGTTTTTGGAGGAAGATATAAATTATGTAAAAAATTGGTGTGATCAGAATAGTGTGAAGATATCAAATTTTCTCAATGGTTTTAATGGTACTAAAGCGGCTAAAGAATTAATGATTTTTTTTGAAATGTTTGCTCCTGGTCTCGCTAATTTCTATCTAAAAAAAATCCCTCATAAGACGAAAGTAGACAATCAATTCAGCTCGATTGAAATTAACTATATATCATCAAATGGAAATTTAAAAACACTTACATCAACTGATAGTGATCCGGTAAAAGATCTTTCCATAAAGCAACTTTATGCTGTTAGATGTCAAGTATGCTATGATGTACATGAAAAGCCTCTGCAAGTTAAATGCTGTGAGTCAGTTATATGTGCATCTTGCTACTCGCAACTTCTTTTATCAAGAGGCTGTCCATCCGATAGGAGTTATCTTACTGGCTCTATTGAAAGGGACTTAAAAGTTGCAGGACGTCTATTAAACTATCAAATAGAGTTATGTTTAGAAAATTTTCATGATGTACAATCTACCGAAACAGATATGGAGAAAAGTCGAAAACAGAATGATGCAATAGCACAGATTAATTCTGTATCACAGCAAAATACTAGCGCCCCGCAGAGTAGTAATTTTACTCAGGATATTGCCTTTCCAGTCGAGAATTCTGAAATAGGATTAATTTTTAATCTTGCCTCTTATTTCGATTCTTATGGTAGAAATTCCGGTCAAGCTTCTCACATTAACCCTATCAGGGTGCATGAATTTAGAGCCGATGATGTTGCTGTTATTAATGTCTATACTGCAGTAGGGCATATCATAATTGAAGGTCAAAATAGTGAGGATCAGGCAAAGGTATCAATTATATCATCTAAAAAGCCAAGCCTCAGCGAAGAAGGCGCACTTTCTCTGGATTGCGCAGAAAAAGTAAACATAAAAGTTCCAGAATTATTTATTGGAAAGCTTGAGCTAAAAGCAAATTATGGGTGTATTTCTACTTTGAATAATGTTATTAGGTGTGAAGGGCATCTTCATACAAATACAGGATATGTTAAGATAGAAGTGGATACTACATTAGTTGCAGTAACAGGTATAAGCAATTTAGGGATAACAAGTATTGCAGTTAGAAATTTCCCTATGGACTGGGAACGAAAAAAACTATCAGTGACAACTTGCCTGGGTGATATTAATGTATTTGATAATACCAACTAAACTATGATGTTAGAAATTATGTATAGTCATGTGATTACCGAAAGCTTTGTCGCACCAGCACAATAGTTCGTTTCGATTTCAGTAATTTATGTTGTTATAGATGCTCTGGATTGTTCAAGACTCTGAGCATCATGATGCTTATATATCTCGATTTCTAGTCCCACGAGTAATTCAAAAAAAACCGGTCAGTGATACCACAGACCGGTTTTTTTATCCCATAAAAGTCTTAAAGATTAACCACCAAAGTCATCCAGCAGGATATTTTCTTTTTCAACGCCTAGGTCATTCAGCATATTAATAACTGCGGTATTCATCATTGGTGGGCCGCACATATAGAATTCACAATCTTCTGGGGCAGGATGATCCTTAAGGTAGTTTTCTAGCAATACCTGATGGATAAAACCTGATTTTCCTTTCCAGTTATCTTCAGGTTGTGGATCAGAGAGCGCTAGATGCCAAGTGAAGTTTGGATTTTCTTCTGCCAATTGATCAAACTCCTCTACATAGAATGCCTCACGCAAAGAGCGGGCACCGTACCAGAAAGAAATCTTACGTTTAGAAGATAAACGCTTAAGTTGATCAAAAATATGAGAGCGCATTGGTGCCATACCAGCACCACCACCAACAAAAACCATTTCATTGTCCGTGTCTTTGGCGAAAAATTCACCAAATGGTCCGTACACTGTCATCTTATCGCCGGGTTTTAAATTGAAGGCGAAAGAAGACATTTGGCCTGGAGGTATCTCAGGAGAGGCGCCTGGAGGTGGTGATGCAATCCGAATGTTAAACTTGAGTATTCCTTTTTCTTCCGGGTAGTTTGCCATGGAGTAAGCACGGATCACTGGCTCAGTTACCTTGGATTTATACTGCCATAAATTAAACTTATCCCAGTCACTTCGATATTCTTCCTGAATATCGAAGTCTTTATAATCCACTTCATGGATAGGTGCTTCAAGTTGAACATAACCACCAGCACGGAAGTTAACATTTTCGCCTTCAGGCAGCTTCAGTGTTAACTCTTTAATAAAAGTAGCTACGTTATCGTTAGCCGTTACTTCACATTCCCATTTTTTAACGCCAAATAGTTCCTCATCAACTGCAATTTGCATATCTTGCTTAACAGCTACTTGGCACGACAAACGCCAGCCTTCCTTCTCCTCGCGTTTGGTAAAATGGGAGCGTTCCGTAGGCAGCATTTCACCGCCACCACTTAAAACTTTACACTTGCATTGAGCGCAGGTGCCACCACCACCACAAGCAGATGCTAAAAATACACCGCTATCTGCAAGTGTTGTCAGCAATTTGCCTCCTGCTTCAGTGGCGATCTTTTTCTCTGGGTCATCGTTGATGTTGATTGTAACACCGGTGGTGCTCACCAGCCTTGAACGGGCTACAAGGATTACAGCTACCAGTGACAACACGATCACTGAGAACATCACTACACCCAGAAGAATGATATTTGAATCTGTCATATATTAGTCTCATTCCTTTATTGCATCAGACAAAGGTTTAGTTTCCCCTGCCTGATACGCCCAAGGCTTTTTACAGTTGAACTCCAGAAAATGACATAAAGCCCAATGACATTAGACCTGCAGTAATAAAGGTAATACCCAAACCACGAAGCCCTTTAGGGACATCACTATATTTGAGTTTTTCACGAATACCTGCCAGAGCAGCAATTGCCAGAGCCCAACCAGCACCTGCACCCACACCATACACAATGCTTTCACTAAAATTGTAGTCACGTTGAACCATAAAGAGCGCAGCTCCCATGATGGCGCAGTTAACTGTAATCAGTGGCAGGAATACGCCCAGAGCGTTGTAAAGTGATGGAACGTATTTATCCAGAAACATTTCTAGAATTTGAACCAATGCAGCAATAACACCAATATAGGTAATCAGGCCGAGAAAACTCAGGTCAACGCCAGGAAATAAGGCACCGTCTTTAAGGACATGCTGATAAATTAAATTATTAATAGGCATGGTAATGGCCAATACGGCCACCACAGCTACCCCTAGACTTAAGGCTGTTTTTATCTGTTTAGATACTGCCAGAAAAGTACACATACCTAAGAAGAAAGCTAGTGCCATATTTTGTACAAACACAGCTTTCACAAAGAGCGAGATAAGATGTTCCATGGTTTAATGAGCCTCGCTGAACTTAGTGTTAGGCGCAATCTTAAATTCGGTTTTTTCAACCTGATCAAGCTTCCAACTCCGAACCGCCCAGATAAGTAGACCAATCAAAAAGAATGCACTGGGAGATAAGAGCATCAGCCCGTTAGGTTGGTACCAACCGCCATTATTAACCGTAGGCAGAATCACAACACCAAATAGTTTGCCTGAGCCTAGCAGCTCACGGAAAAAGCCAACCACAAGCAGAACAGCACCATAACCCATCCCATTACCTAAACCATCTAAGAAGGATAAGTACGGACCATTTTTCATTGCAAAGGCTTCCGCTCGCCCCATAACAATGCAGTTAGTGATAATCAGGCCAACAAAAACTGAAAGCTGCTTACTAACATCATAGGCATAAGCTCTCATAATCTGATCAACCACAATAACCAATGACGCAATAACCGTCATCTGACAAATGATACGGATGCTGCCGGGAATATGATTACGAATGAGTGATACCGCAAGGTTAGAAAACGCCGTCACTCCAGTGACCGCGAGCGCCATAACTAAGCTAACCTTCAGGCTCGTCGTAACAGCCAGTGCCGAGCAAACACCCAGAACTTGCAATGCAATCGGGTTGTTATTGACTACAGGCTCTAACAGAATATCTTTTGTTTTCACGGACATTACGCATCCCCCGCTTTGAGATGTTTAATGAAAGGTTCAAAGCCATCCTTGCCCATCCAAAAATGAACCAGGTTGGTTACACCATTACTGGTCAACGTTGCACCGGCAAGGCCATCAACTTGATATTTGGCCAGAGAGCTGGCAGGGTTTACGGAACCTTTGATAACGCTCAGGCCAACCGAACCGTCACCGGTATAGACTTTTTTGCCTATCCATTTAACTTTCCATATCGGGTTATCCACTTCACCGCCGAGACCTGGCGTTTCAGCCTGCTCATAGAAGCCGAAGCCAACAACAGTATTTAAATCACCAGCTAAAGCAATAAAGCCGTAAAGCGTTGACCATAAACCATAGCCATGAACGGGAAGAATCAGTGTTTTAAGCTTGCCGTTCTTTTTTATTTCGTAAACTTTAGCAACATACGCCTGACGCTTGATAGATGCAATATCTACTGCCGTCGACAGTGCATGCGATTGTTTAGGGTTTTTAGCTGCAATGCGCTGGTCGTAGGCTTTAATCTCCGCTGGACTCGCATCAACAAACTTTCCAGTTTTCAGATTCACTAGCTTGGGTATAACCTCTGCAACTAAATCAGAAACTTGTTCATTGCTTAATGCATTAGCATTTTTGGTGAGACCGGCAATCGTTATAATATTTCTTTGTATATCAAGGGCTTTATTTTTCTCCTGCTCAGGTTTCAGATATACCGCAGAACCTGCAACGAAGATAGAGCAAACCAGTGATAGAACAATGGTAACCAACAGCGTTTTTTTAGTGGAGTCGTTAGACATGTGAACGAGCCTCCCGACGTTTAATATTTGCCTCAACAACAAAGTAATCAATCAATGGTGCAAACAGATTACCAAAGAGAATTGCCAGCATCATGCCTTCAGGAAAGGCTGGGTTGACAACACGAATCAGTACCGTCATCACGCCAATGAGGATGCCGTAGAACCAGCGACCCGTATTGGTCATAGAAGCAGATACTGGATCAGTGGTCATGAAAATAAGGCCAAATGCAAAGCCGCCCAATACCATATGCCAGTACCATGGCATACTGAACATCATATTGGTATCAGAGCCAATAAAATTAAAGAGTGTGGACAAACTGATCATTCCCAGCATGGTGCCGGCAACAATGCGCCATGACGCCACGCCGCTGATTAGTAATACGGCGCCACCAATAAAGATAGCCAGCGTAGAGGTTTCACCAATAGAGCCTTGCATCAGCCCCAAAAAGGCATGTAGCCAAGTAATATGATGGGCTATTATATTATGCACACCACCCTGTTGAGCCAAGCTTAATGCTGTTGCTCCAGAAAAACCATCAACAGCGGTCCAAACATGATCGCCGGAGATTTGCCCAGGATAGGCAAAAAACAGAAATGCCCGACCAGCTAAGGCGGGGTTAAGGAAATTTTTTCCGGTACCGCCAAAGACTTCTTTCCCTATCACCACGCCAAAAGAAATACCTAAAGCAACCTGCCACAGGGGAATGCTTGGAGGCATAATTAAAGCGAACAACACCGATGTAACAAAAAAGCCTTCATTAACTTCATGGCGGCGCACAACAGCAAACAACACTTCCCAAAAACCACCTACAAGGAATGTCATTGCGTAAATCGGCAGAAAGTATACAGCACCATAAATTAAGTTATCGAGAATGCTCGAAGGGTTATTGCTTACCAGCATGCCTATCAGTGCACCATGCCAATCAGCAGGCACATCAACACCTCCTGCAATGGCCGTATTAGCTTGGTAACCCACATTCCACATACCAAAGAACATTGCAGGGAATGTGCAGAGCCATACCAAGCCCATCATGCGTTTTAGATCAACGACATCACGAACATGACTGGTGTTGTGGGTAATGTTAGGTGGGCTGTATAACAGTGTGTCCACTGCTTCATACAGGGCATAATACTTTTGATACTTGCCACCCTCAGTAAAGTGGGGTTCAAGTGAATCAAGTAATTTTCTCAACACGCTCAATTACCCCTCAATTTCGATGCGCATTAGATTATCGCGTAGAATAGGGCCGTATTCATATTTTCCGGCACACACATAGCTACACAAAGAAAGGTCTTCCTCTTCAAGTTCAAGCACGCCTAGCTTTTGAGCCGTTTCGGTATCGCCCACAAGAATGGATCGTAATAATTGCGTTGCCAAGATATCCAAGGGCATGACTTTTTCGTAATTACCTACTGGAACCATTGCCCGCTCACCGCCATTAGTTGTTGTAGTAAAGTCAAACAAACGACTACGGTTAAGTCTTGAAAAAAGCAGATTGAGCATAGAGTGGCGGTCCACCGAAGGGTTTAACCAGCTCATAAACAGACGCTCACGCCCCTCTTTCAATACAGATACCTGATTGTGATACCGACCTAAAAAAGAAAAAGCACCCACAGCTGTTCTGCCACCTAAAACGGAACCACTGATAATGCGGTTTTCTCCTGGTTTTAATTCACCGGCTGTTAGTTCTTCTAAATTGGCGCCCAAACAGCTACGCACAAGGCGTGGTTTCTCAACCTGTGGCCCTGCTAGAGAAAGCACCCGATCTGTGTACAGCTTACCGGTCAAAAACAGCTTACCGACTGCGATCACATCTTGATAACCCACCTGCCAAACGGTTTTATTCTCTGATACAGGATCAAGAAAATGAATATGGGTACTGGGTAAACCTGCGGGGTGAGGACCTGAGAACTCTTCTGTGGTTGCAATGCCGGCTGGAATACGAGTGTTTGGCGCTTTGCAAAGAAAAATTTTGCCACCACTGAGTTTACCTAATACAGTAATACCTAATTTAAAGGCTTCAGGTTGCTCGCCAATTATGACTTCCGGGTTTGCCGCCAAAGGATGTGTGTCAATGGCGGTTACAAATAATGAATGTGGTCGAGAGCCTAAGGCTGGCACCTTGCTGAATGGGCGTGTACGCAGCGCATTCCACAGGCCGGCTTGGTTCAATTGTGTCTCAACCTGTTCAGCAGTCAATGCGGCTAGCGCTTCAGGTTTATAGGCAGTAAAGGTGTCTTCTTCGTTGCCATCAACATCAATGACAACCGATTGTAGGACACGTCTTTCCCCTCGATGAATCGCCGCAATCACACCACTGGCAGGTGCCGTGTAGCGAATACCGGGTGTTTTTTTATCAGAAAAGAGCAGTTGCCCTTTTTTAACTCGATCTCCCACAGCAATCGCCATAGTAGGTTTCATGCCTACATAATCAAAGCCGGTCACGGCGACAGAACGCACCGCTCTTCCTTCCGATATGCTTTGCTCAGGCGACCCTGAAATTGGAAGATCCAGCCCCTGTTTGATTTTGATCATACCTTTCGCCTAATCAATCAAGTTGAGGTCAGAAAAAAATTTATCTTCCGATGGCTTTCGCTGGTATAAATAGCAAACAAGCGTCCAAGTAAAGCAGAAAGACGCGTTGTAGTTGACGCTAATAGCGTAAAACATTGGCTTGCTAGAGCAGATAATAAAATAAGCACAAAACGACCTGATATCGTTAAAAGCAGATCCTGAACATCAGGCATATCACCCGCTTTAAATCAAGATAATTGGAATACAGTGACTAGCTGTTTCCTTTTATCTGTCATTTTTATGGAAAATCATCGATGTATACGGTGCGGCGATTATATAGATAGTCTTAAGTAGATGCTATAGGATTATCTAGCGATCTTTATAGATAAATACACTATAAGTAATCGATATAATTAAAGAAAACAGATTTCAGTTCAAAAAAATAATGATTTACAATCAACGTAAAACTATCCACCTTGCAGACACCTAATCAGTATTGTGATTACCATAAATAAAGCAATACGTATTCAACCTAAAAATACGTGTTTTTAGGCATAAAAAAGTATCATTTATGAAATGTTTTAGCTGGTTTATCTGGATGCTATAAAGCAGTTTACAGTTATATACCTATTCATAATACCTGTCGTGCCTTCTAACCACTGTAATGAGTCATAGCAGGGCTATTGCGAGGAGTCTCAACGCAGCGCTGGTGTTCGGGTGATCAGCGCAATAGCCTAATTAGAAAAGATACTAGGTATAACGGCATTAAAATATTGAATAGGTATTATGTTATAGGTACATATTAATGAGGGCACTTGTTAAATAGTGTATGAAAATTGTCTGCGGTAATAGCGGTTAACTCCTCAAAAGAAATACCTCTAAGATCTGCAATAAAACGGGCTACATCGGCCACAAAAGCAGGCTCATTGGGTTTTCCACGATGAGGTACTGGTGCTAAATAAGGCGAATCTGTTTCAATAAGCAAGCGGTCAATTGGCAGTTTTTTAGCAACCTCTCTAATGGCCTTTGCATTTTTGAAGGTCACTATACCTGAAATAGAAATCATAAAATTCATATCCATTGCTGCCTTTGCCATTTCCCATGATTCAGTAAAGCAGTGCAGCACACCGGCACTCTCTAAGTTTGCATGCTGTCGAATCATTGCTAAGGTGTCCTCTCTGGCATCACGGGTATGAACAATAACCGGTAGCTTAATCTGTCCAGCAGCTTGTAAGTGCAAAGCAAACCGTTGTTGCTGTGATAGTTTATTCTCTTTAGAGTAATAGTAATCTAGCCCTGTCTCACCAATTGCCACAATTTTTTCGTGGGCTGCATAACGCAATAGTTCATCTAATTCAGGCGTGCGAGCTTTATCCTCAAGCGGGTGTACACCTACCGATCCGTATACATCAAGGTATTGTTCCGTCATTTCGATGATTTGATCGGCGTGTTCGAGGTCAATTCCCACGCAAAGCATCTTGCTAACCCCAGCGACCTGAGCAGCTTCAACAGCTTTATCAAGATTGCCGTTGTATTTTTCCAGATTTAAACGATCCAGATGGCAATGGGAATCAACCAACATTGTTTTATCGTCTCCTGATAGTCATATTGACGGGTTCATCTTAATGTTCACAGCAGCAGAGATAATATACCTTTATGCTCGAACTACATAGAATTTGTTTCATGATCAGGGTTTGTTGCTCCAGCTAAATGGGTTTCAATTTTTTCTCTTGCAACATTCTTGGCATCAGTAAACTGTATTCCTATGCCTGTAGGTTTTCCGCCTTGAGCCCCTGGAGGAGTAATCCATACCACTTTACCTGCTACAGGTAAAACTTCTGGTTCATCCATCAGAGTTAAGCGGATAAATACTTCATCTCCCAGGTGGTAGGTCTTTGTTGTAGGGATAAAAAGACCGCTGTTAACAAGAAAAGGCATATATGATTCATAAAGTGAGACGGCATCTTTGATCGCTAGAGATAAAAAGCTAGCCATTATTTCCTTCCTGTGAAGTTGTCCAGTTATAAAAAAAACATACTTCCAGTCATGTTTCAAATACATTATTGGCTAGCTGATTTAAACCTAATGCTGGCGCTACACTCCAAATCAGCTGCAAAGGCAGGCTTTAGCTTGTCATTGAGATGCGATCAGCATAATGCCCTTGATTAACTTCCCTTGCATGATGGCCGATAGTCACCAGTGAGCCTTAGCAGTTATTAATAACTGGAAAGCACTGGAAAGGGCATTAATGGAGAAAAAAACTGTTGATAAAACCAATGTGATTGATCTGTTCAGTCGTAAACCGGTCAATCAAAGTGCAAAGAATCAGATCATTCGATTAACGCCTGAGCTAGACGGTATGGAGATGCTATATAGTAACGACTCTAATTCCGGAAAACTCTATAGTATGAAAGTTTTGTGTTGGGCTCTGATGAGCAATGGTCAAGTGGACGCACTGATTCCATGGCTTAATAAAGTAGTGCCTGCCAAGGAACTCAGTGATCCGTTAAACGGGCATTGGGAAGGTTATTATGACAGTGTTCATGATCAGGCGTTTTTTGAGCCGCCGGCTCATAAGGTTAATGAGTTAAGTGAGGCGGCTGCTTATTATACCAATAGCTCTGCTAATAAAGATCTTATCATACAGGAAATTACAGATACGATAGGTACTCATGCGGTACTGACGGAAGACCATTTTCAAACTATTGTTTTGGTACATATCACCAGTTGGCGGCTATATAATGATGGTCGTATTCATGCCATGATTGCAGATGAAGGAAAAATTGATACTACGCCTGTGCTGATAGGCGACCCCTGTTTGATCGCGGCTCAAGAGCAAAAAAATTTTCGTTATTTCTTTCATCACATCATCGCCAATAAAATCAAAAAGGGTGACCCCGATGCAATTTCAGCCTTCACTAATTTGATTGAAAAATAGCCATTAAATGCAAGTAATAACAGGTATTAAAAACCAGCTGTTTATGATTTTTTGTGAATCGTTTTTCAAGAAGAAATTTTTCTTATGACGTAATAATAGCGTTTATTTTTCTGTGAGTGCTCCAATAGCTCATGGTCTAAATAACCACAGAAATTAACAATATCACGACGTGTCGACGGGTCTGTAGCGACCATTCTGACCACTTCCCCTGAGGTCATATTACTGATTTTATTATGCAGCATCATTACAGGCTCAGGACAATGCAAGCCGCAGGTGTCCAGTTCATGATCAATTTCAACAATATTCAAAATGTATACACTCCAAGCCTATTAGGCAGCGCTAAGAAGCTATTGGTGTTTATTTGTAGTCGCATCTGACGCCTACTATCAACACCAACAGTGCTTAATCGATGACTCGATATAGACCAACTACCTAGAGGTTTTACCCAGCGTGATAAAAGTAACGGTTAAGACAAAACGTCGAATTATAGCAACTGATGCACCAAACTGCATCATACTTTAATAAACGGCTTACAAAGTATTTCCTAGTTTGTTAGTGGTCCCACAGCACCTATACCCGGTGGTTTCAGTCTAACGAATAAGGTCAAAGGCGCTAGGATAGCAGCAACCAATGGCTACAAGACAAATAACCGTTATAGACCTTGCTAAAACAACCGGTTCAAACCGTCTAGCGCTGCAACACGATAAGCTTCAGCCATGGTGGGGTAGTTAAACGTTGTATTAAGAAAATAGCGCAACGAATTATTTTCGCCGCTTTGACTCATAACGGCCTGACCGATATGAACAATTTCTGATGCCTGATCACCAAAACAATGAATACCTAGTATCTCCAGCGTATCACGATGAAATAGGATTTTAAGCATACCTACCACTTCTCCGGTAATCTGTGCTCGGGCTAAACGAGAGAAGAAAGCCTTGCCGACTTCATAAGGTACAGACTGAGCTGTTAGCGCCTCCTCGGTTGCACCTAGTGAGCTAATTTCTGGGATAGTATAAATGCCTGTTGGCACTTCAGAGACGAACTGACTGAGCTCTCCAGATAAAGCGCTGGCCGCAGAGCGCCCTTGGTCATAAGCTGCACTGGCAAGGCTGGGCCAGCCGATAACATCACCAGCGGCATAAATAGAGGGTAACTCTGTTTGATACTGCTCATTAACCGTTAGTTGTCCGCGGCTATTAGGTTCAAGTCCTATAGCCTCGAGTCCCATATCTTGCGTATTACCTGTTCGACCATTAGCCCATAGTAGTAAGTCTGCTTTCAGTTTTTTTCCTGATTTTAGGTGCATGACAACACCATTATCAAGAGGTTCAACTGCTTGGTATTCTTCATTATGGCGAATAATGACGTTCATTTTTCGCAACTGATAGCCTAGTGCATCAGAAATTTCTTTATCAAGAAATGAGAGTAGACGATCTCGGGTATCAATCAGATCAACTAACACTCCTAGTCCAGAGAATATAGAAGCATATTCAGAACCAATAACGCCAGCACCGTAAATAATCATTCTTTTTGGTGTGTGCGATAGGTGTAAAATAGTATCACTGTCGTAAATGCGAGGATGAGTAAAATTTACATCATCAGGACGAAAGGGGCGAGAACCCGTAGCAATCAAAATATGCTTAGCATGAAGTTGTTCTTTACTACCGTTACTTTCTTGCACTTCTACCGTATGTTCATCAATGAAACGCCCTTTACCAACATAAATGTCGATGCGATTACGGGCGTAATACAAGGTGCGAGATTGAACTTGTTTTTTAATAACGGTTTCTGCTCGTTTGAGAACATTTGGAAAGCTAAACCACCTAGGTTCACCCACTTCACGAAACATCGAGTTGGTATTAAAATCTATAATCTGCTTAACTGAGTGACGCAGGGCTTTTGATGGAATAGTTCCTAGGTGAGTACAATTCCCGCCAACGAAGGCATGCTGCTCGATGACAGCAACACGCTTACCTAATTTGACGGCGTTCATAGCCGCCCCTTCGCCTGCTGGCCCAGACCCCAATACTATTAGGTCATAATTACTAACGGTCATGGTGTTTGCCTACTTTTTACACCGATTCATTTTAATGCCTTAGCTAGCTAATATTCATTATTCGCTTAGGTAGAAGTCGCTGCAATATATTCAAATAAACGACTATGACTTAGTTGCATCATAAGCTAAGTCATTAATCTGTTTATCAGAGACTTTTTTTAGCGGATTTTTGCTATCTTTGCCGCCACAAATAAAACAGCCATCTTTGAGTCCTAAATTACTCAGACCGCCACAAGATCCTTTCAAAGGTTTATTTGCAAAAATAACACCAATCGCCATTGCTGAAATAACAAACAGAAAAACACAAAAGGTTATCAATACCGTAGCCATTGCAGCCCCCTTATTATTGGGTCTTGAAGGAATACCGGTTTATTAGTCATAAATCGGTATCTGATACACTGTTTTGCAACGAGTGACTACATACTTACACTCGTTATCATTAGTGCTTTTTTTGAGCAACCAGGTAAGGTTTAAACGCATCGCTGGCAACAGATTTAAAGCCGTGTCCATCATGATAAGTAAAATAAGCCGCGATACCATGTTTATTTGCAAAGGCTAGCCCTTTCTTATCACCAAATACCATAAACATAGTTGCCAATGCATCCGCTTCGGTGACGGTATCACGAATCACTGCCACTTCAGCTAAACGGTTCATTACCGGCATACCCGTAACAGGGTTGATTTCATGCGAATAGCGCTTGCCATTAAGTTCAAAAAAATTTAGATAATCGCCTGATGTCGCCATTCCTTTGTTACCCAGCTCAACAATGGCTTCTGGCCTGCCACCGCTCAGGTCAGGTTTGTTAATAGCTACACGCCACGGGCTTCCATCTGCTTTTTTACCGCGTGAACGGACTTCGCCACCGACTTCAACTAGGTAGCTATCAATACCTAAATCGTCAAGTGTACGTGCGGCTTGATCAACACCATAACCTTTAGCAATAGAGCTTAAGTCAACAAATACTGGGCGAGTGCGTGTTAAGGTATTATTTTCTGTATTAGCTATCACATAACGATAACCCACACGGTCTCTTGCTTTTTCAATTGCTGCTTTCGAAGGCACTTGAACTGGATAATGATTTAGCATCCAATCGATAAACTCTGGTGCTCTCACATCGTGTTTGTCATGTTTGTTGCTCGCTTTTGGGTCTTGGTCTTTTGGACCAAATCCCCAAAGATTCACCAATGGACCTACGGTCACATCATAGGCGCCACCGGATAGAGCAGACACAGCTTGGCTCTCTTTGACCACAGCAACAATAGCTGGTGATAATTTAATAGGTTTATTTAGCGGAGCCCGATTAAACCGCATAAGCTCTGAATTTTCACGGTAAGTAGACATTCGCAGGTCGACATCATGCAGGCTATCGTAAACCTTCTTGGAGGTATCCGCAACGGAGTTGGAAAATAGAGGATAAATGTACGACACATGATATGTAGTGCCCATGGTTTTTCCTTCAAATTTTTTTTCTCGTGGTTCTTTGCTGAGCATATAAAAGACAGCCACAAGCAAAATACCGCCTAGCAATAAAGAGCGTTTATAAGACTTTGAAATCACGGGAAGAACCGCCTGAAAATGTGTTAATCAATAGCTGAATTTCTGAATTCTATCACTGAGCAACACGTTCGTCATCTTTCAAAGCATTTAGCAGTATTTAACAGGCTAATCCTTTCACTAAGTATCTATTGAGCGAGACCTATTAAGGCGCTAATGCTACGCTGATCCATTTAGAAAGACTTATCCCTATTGCGATTAAATTGTATATAATGAGGTTCTTAATTTTACAGGTGTTACATTGCTTAACCGAGGCGACAATTATATTGCTTAGGGAATCACATATTGGTAGTCTGCCGGCTTTATTGAGCATCTATCAATAGCGTAGCATTTGACCACAAAATGTCATAAGCGAGTCATATCAGACACCTGCATTCATATAATAAGTAGGTAGCTGTTTTTCTGGGCCGCTTCAAGATAAATAAGGAGCACTCGCTATGAGCCTTAGTATATTTGACTTGTTTAAAATTGGTGTAGGCCCTTCCTCATCCCATACTGTAGGACCTATGGTTGCGGGCAACCGCTTTATCGAAGAACTAATAGAAAAACAGTGCCTGCATCAGGTCGCTTCAGTGACAATTGACCTATTTGGCTCACTAGCGCTTACTGGTAAAGGCCATGCTACAGATACTGCTGTCATGCTTGGTTTATCAGGAGAGGAGCCGCAAAGTGTAGACCCTGATAATGCTCCAACTCTTATTAAAAACATACGGCAACGCAGTGAATTGATATTGGGCGGTTCACATACTATTCCTTTTAATGAAGCGCACAACTTACTGCTTCATACCGAACATTTTTTACCCAAACACCCAAATGGTATGACCATCAAGGCCAAGGATAAAAGTGGATTGATACTCCATCAAAACAATTATTATTCACTTGGTGGTGGCTTTGTCGTCAATGAAGAAGAAAGCAGTCAAGAATCACAAAGCAATAACATTGACGCGGCCGTTCCTTATCCTTTTGATAATGCTCAAGATTTACTTAATTTCGGTGAAAAAACAGGGCTCAGTATTGCTGATATCGTGTTGACCAATGAGCGTGCGCTTGGACGCATGCATGATATTAAGACTGAGTTATTAACTATCTGGCACGTCATGGATAGCTGTATCAAAAGAGGTTGTCGGGAAACAGGCATCCTGCCTGGCGGGCTAAATGTCAGGCGTCGAGCGTATGATCTACATCAGAGGCTTTCCAAGCGCAAAGAACAAGGAATCGAAGACCACCTTGAAATCATGGACTGGGTCAGTTTGTTTGCCATAGCTGTTAACGAAGAAAATGCTGTAGGGGGACGTGTAGTGACAGCGCCTACCAATGGCGCTGCTGGCGTTATTCCCGCGGTGTTGGCTTATTACGACCGGTTTGTTAGTAATAGCAACGATCAAGGGATACAAACCTTTCTTGCTACTGCGGCAGCCATTGGCATGCTTTACAAAAAAAACGCCTCGATTTCTGCTGCTGAAGTGGGCTGCCAGGGAGAAATTGGTGTGGCTTGCTCAATGGCAGCAGGTGCCTTGTGTGCCGTGTTAGGGGGCAACAATCAACAAATTGAAAACGCTGCTGAAATTGGTATGGAGCATAACCTTGGATTAACCTGCGATCCTGTAGGTGGCTTGGTGCAGGTGCCTTGCATTGAGCGCAATACTATGGGTGCAATTAAGGCGATTACCGCTGCTCGCTTAGCGCTTCAGGGTGATGGCGACCATAGAGTATCACTCGATGATGTAATTGCCACCATGCACCAGACCGGACTTGATATGCAGAACAAATACAAAGAAACTGCCCTAGGTGGGCTGGCTGTTAACGTTATTATGTGTTGAATTGTTTGAGAAAGGACACTATGTTGCTGCTGGTGGTGAGCTTTCTCTTATTGAATCGGTTCAAGCAGCTTCTAATATTTATGCGTCTGTTTCCAGCCAAGTGATCGCTATCATTACCCAACTGGAAGAGGCTCCAGATATAATCAACGAGTTCCCTATGAGTAAAGGCTGGATTGTAAAAATTAAGCTTTTGGAGCTTAAATAGCTGGACGAGTTGATGAGTATTTACTCGTACGCGGTAATTGTAGAATAAATACAATACGCGCACATTATGGGGTCGATAGGCTAATATATTCATCACCTTACCTTATTTATTTTCTTGCCAAAGATTGGAAATTGACTACATGAGTGCGGAACAACAGCCCTTGCAAACGCTTTTGCAAAACAACGAATTCACTTACCGCCATATTGGTTCTGATCCCTCACAACAAGAAGCCATGCTGAAAGAGCTAGGGATAAGCTCTCTTAACGAGCTGGTTCATCGTACAGTACCTGCTTCAATAAAAGGCAGAAAATTAGCTTTGGGAGGTGGCCTAACAGAAGCGCAGGCATTAGTTAGAATGCGTGCGCTTGCTAATAAAAATAAAGTAAATAAATCATATATTGGTATGGGTTATTACTCTACTGAGATGCCTAGCGTTATTTTGCGTAATGTGCTGGAAAATCCAGGCTGGTATACTGCTTATACGCCTTACCAACCCGAAATATCTCAAGGGAGATTAGAGTCATTGCTGAACTTTCAGCAGATGGTTATGGACCTAACCGGCATGGAGGTTGCTAATGCTTCCCTTTTAGATGAGGCCACTGCTGCTGCCGAGGCAATGGCATTGTGTCGACGTTCTAGTCGCAGCAAAAGCAATAAGTACTTTGTTGCTAGTGATGTTCATCCACAAACGTTGGAGCTCCTCAAAACTCGGGCAGAATACTTGGATATAGAACTGGTTATCGGCCATCCTACTGCAGATCTTGGCAAAGAAGAGGTGTTTGGTATTCAGTTACAATATCCAGGTACTTATGGAGAGATCAGTGATATTGCCAGCATTATTGCCAAAGCTAAGGCAAAAAAAATTATCACAACGGTTGCTACTGATTTATTGGCGCTGATGTTATTAAAGTCGCCGGGTGAAATGGGTGCTGATATTGTTTTGGGTAGCAGCCAGCGTTTTGGGGTTTCCATGGGTTTTGGTGGTCCCCATGCTGCATTTTTCGCAGCTAAGAGTCAATTAAAACGTTCTATTCCTGGCAGAATCATTGGTGTATCTGTAGACGCTCGCGGCAACCAAGCCTTGCGAATGGCTATGCAAACCCGTGAACAACATATTCGTCGAGAAAAGGCAACTTCTAACATTTGCACAGCACAAGCGCTGTTGGCTAATCTTGCTAGTTTCTATGCTGTTTATCATGGACCAAAGGGTCTAAAAATTATAGCCGAGCGAGTGCATCGCTTGACTGCCATTTTACAAAAAAGCTTGACGGATATGGGCTACCAGTGCAATGAAAGCTATTTTGATACTCTAACTATTAAAGTAGGTAGCCAGCAACAAAGCATTTACCAGCGCGCTCTTGAGCATAATTGTAATCTTCGGCTGATCAGCCATGACCGGTTAGGTGTTAGCCTTGATGAAACGACCACTCCTGATGATGTTGTCGAGCTCTTTGATATTTTCATGGGTAAAGGCAAAGCCTTGGATCTAAACTTTATTGATGATTGCATTACCAGCGGCGAAGCAACCGGCATTTTAGAGACCCAGCGGCGTACTGATGCCGTACTCACCCATCCTGTTTTTAATCGTTATCATTCAGAAACAGAGATGATGCGTTATATAAAAAAATTAGAAAATAAAGACTATTCACTTACCCATGGCATGATTCCCCTTGGCTCATGCACAATGAAACTCAATGCAGCGACAGAAATGTTGCCGATTAGTTGGCCTGAGTTTGCTAATATTCATCCCTATGCACCTCGTGATCAGGTGCAGGGGTACCTCGATATGATTGCTCAACTGCATGAGGCGCTGGTAGAAATTACGGGTTACGATGAGGTATCAATGCAGCCTAATTCGGGTGCATCCGGCGAGTATGCAGGACTTCTGGCTATTCGCAAGTATCAGGCATCTATTGGTGAATCTGCCCGCCATATCTGCTTGATTCCATCCTCGGCTCATGGTACTAACCCCGCTTCTGCAGTCATGGCAGGCATGAAAGTAGTGATTGTTGATTGCGATATTAATGGCAATGTTGACCTTACTGATTTGCGCAATAAGGCAGAGCAGTATAGCGATATCCTAGCAGCTTTAATGGTTACGTACCCATCAACTCACGGTGTTTACGAAGAGGATATCAAGGAAGTTTGTGCCACTATCCATCAGCACGGTGGTCAAGTGTATATGGATGGGGCTAACATGAATGCCATGGTTGGAATTGCTCGTCCAGGAGATATTGGCTCTGACGTATCGCACCTTAATTTACACAAAACTTTTGCTATACCCCATGGGGGTGGCGGGCCAGGTGTAGGGCCGATTGGTGTAAAAAGTCATCTTGCGCCCTTCTTGCCAAACCATACGGTTAGTCCTGTATATGAACAAGGTGGTATTGGCGCAGTAGCGGCGGCACCGTTTGGTAGCGCATCTATTTTGACCATCACATGGTCTTATATCCATATGCTAGGTGCCAAGGGGCTAACTGAAGCGACTGAAGTCGCTATTCTAACGGCTAACTATATAGCTAATCGTCTGGCAGAATACTATCCTATTCTCTACCGAGGTCGTAATGAAAAAGTAGCCCATGAGTGTATTATTGATATTCGCCCTATTAAGGAAAACACCGGTATTTCAGAAGAAGATATCGCTAAACGCTTAATGGACTATGGCTTCCATGCACCTACGATGTCTTTCCCCGTGCCAGGCACATTAATGATTGAGCCTACGGAGTCTGAGTCTAAGTTGGAAATTGATCGTTTCATTGATGCGCTTATTGCTATCCGAGCAGAAATCAATAAGGTTGAAAAAGGTGAATGGCCTATCGGTAATAACCCACTGAAACAGGCGCCCCATACCATGGCAGACCTTACTGATGCAGACTGGAATCGTCCCTATAGCCGAGAGGAGGCTGCTTTTCCAGCAATAAGCTGCCGTGAAGCTAAGTACTGGCCTACAGTAAACCGGGTAGACAATGTCTATGGAGATCGTAATTTTATTTGTTCTTGTCCTGGGGTTGATAACTACAGAGATTAACCATCGTTTAGCGAATCAGCTGACCCGATTACCTGAGTAGTATTCGGGTCTGTCTTAATGGTCGCAACAGTTCGATAAAAAAATTGTTTCTTTTAGAAAAAGTGATTCACTTATCACTGTTCTTCAATTATTCATATAAACCTCATTGCATCGGTTACATGACGATTCAGTGGCTGCTTACACGCTGTGTTATAAAGCCGCCCTGACAATAAGACTATTGACTGTGTTAATGGAGACTGATTTATGGCTACGCATGCCAACGAACTAAAGAAAACCCCGCTTCATGACCTTCATGTTGATCAAGGAGCCAAAATGGTTCCCTTTGCCGGCTATGATATGCCCGTGCAATTTGCTGGAGGTGTTAAGAAAGAGCACTTACACACACGAACGCATGCTGGCCTTTTTGATGTATCTCATATGGGGCAAATACGATTAACTGGGCCGCATGCTAGTGCTGATCTAGAGCGTTTGGTGCCTGTCGACATTATTGACTTACCTGAAGACAAGCAACGCTATGCCCTGTTTACTCATGAGCAAGGCGGCATTCTTGACGATTTAATGGTTTCTCGTTTTCCAACTGAAGGAGAGAACGAGCACCTCTATCTTGTAGTCAATGCTGCCTGTAAAGAGCAAGATATTGCTTTGCTTCAGGCAGGTTTGAGCACTGATACTCAAATGGACATACTGGATAACCGTGCGCTTATTGCGTTACAAGGCCCTGACGCAGTAAAAGCCTTAGCTCGGATTGCACCTGAAGTCACCACGATGGTTTTTATGGATACCCGAGAGCTATCAATTGGTGGTATTGATTGTTTTATTAGTCGATCGGGTTATACCGGTGAAGACGGTTTTGAAATATCCATCCCAGCAGAGCAAGCTGAAATTCTTGCATGCCAATTGTTAGAACAGCCAGAAGTAGAGTGGGCTGGCCTTGGAGCCCGTGATTCTCTTCGACTGGAAGCAGGGCTGTGCCTCTATGGTCATGATATTTCCGTTGATACAACGCCGATTGAAGGCAGCTTGATCTGGGCTATAAGCAAAGTCCGTCGCGAAGGTGGTGATAGGGCAGGGGGATTCCCCGGAGCAGCTATTATTCTAAAGCAAATTGAAACGAAGGTTGTCAGTAAAAAGAGGGTCGGCCTTTCTGGCACCAGTAGAGCGCCTGTGCGTGAAGGCGCTGATATTATTAATAGCAAGGGTGAGAACATTGGCTGCGTTACTTCTGGTACCTATGGTCCAACACTGGCCTCACCTGTAGCTATGGCATATGTAGCAACCGAGTATTCATTACCAGGAACAGAAGTTTTTGCTTTAGTTCGAGGAAAAAAACTGCCGATGACAGTGACTAAAATGCCTTTTATTCAACCGCGTTATTATAGAGGATAAATTGCTTGATAGGATGCAGCTATAAAAGCTGTATCCAGCAACTCGCTGACAGTTGTGGCTAATCCAGTAACAGTTGGATTATTTAATGAACTTTTCATCCAAATGCAGCTCTTATTTACTGCTTAATTGAAATAATAAAAACAGAGGAATAAGAAATTCTCAATGCAGCTTTAAGTGCAGTAGTAAAAGCCGGCGATTATCCATCTTCGCAACAGCAAGAAAAAGTATCTGCTACGTATAACAGTAAAAATATCAGCACAGTTAATCCAGATGAAACGTTAATCAACAGTACAGCTCGTAACGATCATAGCCAAGAGGCATTATTCGGCTGGCCGTCCTATGATACCAGCACTGCGTTGGAGTTCCTTACCATAGCCTCGCTATTCGTTATCAGTCCGTCTTGTTTCTGGAGTCTGGCTGCCCATGCTCATTATAGTAGTCAGCAAATACGACTGTATTAGACAACCAATGGCGCAAGAATAAAACCAAACAGCACAGAAAGCGTGATGGCAATCACGCCTGGAATAAAAAAGGAATGATTAAATATAAACTTGCCAATGCGTGTAGAACCAGTGTCATCCATCTCTACGGCAGCTAATAAAGTAGGGTAAGTTGGTAGCACGAATAGTGCGCTCACCGCAGAAAAAGAAGCAATAGCTATTATTGGATCAACCAGTGTTAGCGCCATTGGCATTAAAGCGCGCACGGTTACCGCTTGCGAGTAAAGTAGCATACTAGCGAAAAATAACGTTACTGCTAGCAACCAAGGGTAGTTAGTAAGTAGTTCGCTAGCAACTAATTTGATCTGATCGATATAGCCAGCAACAAAAGTATTACCCAGCCAAGCAACGCCGAGAACACAAATACAGGCGCTCATGCCGGATTTGAAGGTTTGTGCATTGAGAATATCATGGGTATTAATCTTAGTAGTCAAGGCAATCAGCATGGCTGCTGTTAACATAAAGACTATGATAGCTTCATTGCGAGGTAGTACCGGATTTTGGATAATACCCAATTTATCGCTAATCAGCGTAGCATAAATAACAACAGAAAAAATTGTTAAAGCAAAAATAATAACGGATAGTCTTGCTTTAGGCTTAATAGTATAGGTTCGGTTTGTGTGTTTATAAACCAACCCTTGAGCTAAGCGAGCCTGATAAACAGGATCTTTATCAAGATCTAAACCTAAGAAGTTACACACGATAGCCGTTAACATGCAAGCAGATAACGTAGTTGGAATAACAATCATCAACAAATCAAGATAACTGATATTAAAGGGCTCTAGCATGCCACTAAAGACTACAACCGCCGCGGAAACAGGAGAGGCGGTAATTGCAATCTGAGAAGCAATAATAGAGATGCTTAAAGGTCTGGACGGGCGGACTCCATTTTCTTTGGCAACTTCAACAATAACCGGTAATGTTGAGTAAGCTGTATGCCCTGTGCCTGCTAATATCGTCATGATATAGGTAACTAGAGGTGCCAGTAGAGTAATATGCTTGGGTTGTCTGCGTAAAATTTTTTCAGTTTGTTGTACCAGATAGTCCAGCCCACCAGCAACCTGCATAGCAGCCACTGCACCAATTACAGCCATAATAATCAGAATAACATCAATGGGTATGCTTCCTGGCGTCATTCCTAATCCTGAGCATAACACCAGTACCCCAGCACCTCCTGCAAACCCTATACCAATACTGCCTAGGCGTGCACCCAAAAAAATAAACAGTAAAACCACTGCCAACTGCAACCACGGCATAAAGACTCCAAACTAGTCATTAGTATTTTATTGTAAATAGGTTGTAATTAATTTTTAGTTATATAGTAGATGATTATTTTTAACTTGCATGTGCGTGGGGAAAACAATGACATTAAGTATGCAGTGGTCTGCAAACTTTCTTGGTAGATTGAAGCTGTCGACAGGTATAATAGCGTCATTAGAAAGGGTGATGGGTATTACAGCCGTGAAGAAATGATTTCATTGGTGCAGTCTCCGGGATAAAGCATATGATTAGCGCCTAGACTAGACATACCGCTTAATAAAGAAAAGCGTGGATGGTTACTGGTATTGGAATTTGACCAGTGTACAAGGTAGGGGTGTATAAACAATGTATCACCGGGCTCTAGTGTTGGACAAAGGGCATGAATACCCCATTCAGGGTTAAAATGATTATGAGCAGGTTTTAGGTTTTTCAATTGAACATGCTTGTGTGAACCAGGGGCAAGATAAAGCCCTCCATTTTCAGATTCAGCCCTATCAATGGCCATTACTGCGACCACATAGCTACCCCAATGATTGATATCTTGCCATTGGGGATCAGTTCGTAAGCGAAATTCAATATCTCTATGAGGTCGGAAGGATACGTTATCGCCAGGCATTTTGGCATGAAACTGACAGATGAGCTGCTCGAAACAGTCTGATAATAATAAATCGTGAAAAGCACTCAGTAGTTTGCGGTGGCGAGAAGCATTAAGTAAAATATTATCAGCACTGCCGCACCCACACACCCTGTCTAGCCTTTCCAGTTGTGATTGATCATTATTTCTGATAACAAACTTAGCCCCTTGATGATAAACGGCACCACCAAATTTTGGTGGCTGTTGAGCAGCAAGCATTTTAGCTTGATCTAATAATTTATGTAATGAATCACGTATTTTGGCTACTTCAGAAATAAGCAATAACCCTTTGACAATACAAAAACCACTTTGAAAAAATCCCCGCCATTGGGCATCAGATAGTGGGGATTGCGTACAGGGTCGTTGTTTGGGAAAGGTACAAGGCATTTTAATTTTACCGGTGCGTATTTTTTGCTTATGTTTCTTTAAGAGTAGGTGGTTTTTGAATAGGCAGTTAGCTGTCATCAGATTCTGATAATAATAGCTGCACTTTTCCTTTTAGAATGAATAAATATATGCTATAAAGCGCCGCTCAGTTGGTAAATTTTTCAAGTCAACTGTAGTGACTCATTGCACACTGTAACTATCGTGATAATGCATGACAAATCATAATGCTGGGTTATTACTCGATACGTCCTAGCATAGCGAGCTGTAGCATTAGAGAAGCTAAATATAGTTTACATGTGCGATTAACATGATGACTTAATATTACACAGACTCACATAGACCGTCACATAACTCTGGGTGCTTGCTGTTTGATCAGCAAGTCGAGATATGGGGTGTATGGAGGCTTAACCCTCATTTAGGAGAAACCTATGATCCAAGTCACTATGCGTGACATGCTCAAAGCGGGTGTCCATTTTGGTCACCAAACCCGTTACTGGAACCCAAAAATGAATAAGTTCATCTTTGGGGCGCGCAATAAAATCCATATTATTAATCTTGAGCATACGCTTCCAGCATTCAATCATGCGCTCTCTTTTATCCAGAAGCTGGCAGCAAAAAAGAATAAAATTTTATTTGTTGGTACTAAACGTGCCGCGGGTAAGATTATCCGTGAAGAGGCAACTCGTTGCAGTATGCCTTATGTTGACCACCGCTGGTTAGGCGGTATGCTGACAAATTACAAGACTATCCGTCAGTCTATCCGCCGCTTGCGTGAACTAGAAAGTCAGCGTGATGACGGTATTTTAGAAAGACTGACCAAAAAAGAAGCGCTTATGCGTACTCGTGATCTGGATAAGTTACACCGGAGTTTGGGTGGTATTAAAGACATGGGCGGTTTGCCTGATGCACTTTTCGTTGTTGATGTAGAACACGAGCGTATTGCTATTCAAGAAGCCAATAAGTTGGGTATTCCTGTTATCGGTATTGTTGATACCAATTCCAGCCCTGATGGCATAGACATTGTGATCCCAGGTAATGATGATGCTATCCGTGCTATTCAATTGTATATCAAAGCGGCAGCTGACGTGGTCATTGAGGCTCGTGCATCTGGAACAGGTGCTGAAATGGAAGTTGATGTGGAGCCCGTTGTTGAGGTTGAAGAAACTGCTGAAGAAAAGCAAGCTGCAGCTGACAACACGGTAGATACGGAAAATAAAGCCAGCGAAGATAAAGACGAGCAACAGGCTTAAGTGCTTATTAATGAGTAAAGAAAGGGGGGCTTGAGCCCCCTTTTTTTAAGGGGTAGTAGATGAAGGCAGCCTCTTCAAACAAAGCTTAGTAAGCTTTACAATTCTTGTTTTTTTACAGACAGCATATATCCATATTGCTCCTGCTAATCGTTTCAGGAGTGAAAGTTAATTACAAGAGGAACCAGTCATGACAGCAATTACTGCGGCAATGGTTAAAGAGCTGCGTGAGCGCACCGGCTTAGGCATGATGGAGTGCAAAAAAGCGTTGGTGGCAGTTGATGGTGATATCGAGAAAGCCATTGAGGAAATGCGTAAGTCAGGTCAGGCAAAGGCTGCCAAAAAAGCAGGCCGAGTGGCGACCGAAGGGGTTGTTGCAGCCAAGGTTGCTGATGATAATAGTTTTGGTGTGCTAATAGAAGTTAACAGTGAGACTGATTTTGTTGCCCGCGACGAAAATTTCTTGAACTATGTTGATAAAGTGGTTACTTCTGCTTTTAACAGGAAAGAAACAGATATTGTTAAGCTAATGGAAGGTGAGCTGGAAAATGCGCGTTTGGCGCTTATTCAGAAAATTGGTGAAAATATTAGTGTTCGACGTGCTCATATTATCAGCGGGGATGTTGTCGGTTGTTATGTCCATGGTAACAAACGTATTGCTGTATTGGTTAGCCAAGAAGGTGGTGATGCTGATCTGGCTCGTGACGTAGCAATGCATGTTGCAGCCATTAACCCTCAGGTAGTCAGCAAAGCTGATATGCCTGCTGAGCTGATTGAAAAAGAGAAGGAAATCTTTACCGCACAAGCTGAAAAATCAGGCAAACCTGCTGAGATTATCGAAAAGATGGTGGGTGGTCGCATCAATAAGTTCTTGGCTGAAAATAGCCTGTTAGAACAACCTTTCGTAAAAGATCCTGAAGTGAAGGTAGCTGATCTGGCCAAAAAAGCAGATGCAACTATTTCCGGTTTTGTTCGTTTTGAAGTAGGCGAAGGAATTGAGAAAAAAGAAGTGGACTTCGCTGCCGAGGTTCGTGCTCAGGCCGGGCTTTAATCGAGTTTGGTGCCGCATTAACAGCATTTGTTCTATCTTGATTTTTCAAGTATGCCGGTAAAAACAAATTTCTATTCCCGATAGGAAGACGAAATACCGGCCTTTTTACTGTTGGGTGGTCTCTTCTGAGCTGTTTTTTTTGGTTACTCTGCGAACGGCCTTTGGCACCTGAATACTAAGCTAATGTCTCATGGTGTGATCAGACACAGCTGTATTTATTTATGGGATATTCTGATCCTGTTTATACGCTGATTGTGCTATGGAAATTGTCAGGGCAATGGAATAGTTAAAATGTATAATTGAGCGGATCTTAAGATTTACTGTAAGTAAGTTTTGCGCATTCAGCCTTTTCGTATATGGGAGTAGACTATGCCGTTAAGTGATCGACAACCTAAATACAAGCGTATATTGCTAAAATTAAGCGGTGAAGCGCTTCAGGGCAATGGTGAATTTGGTATTGATCCCAGTGTCTTAGATCGCATTGCGCTTGAAGTTAGTCAGGTGGTAGGTATCGGTGTAGAGGTTGGCATCGTTATCGGTGGGGGCAATCTTTTTCGTGGTGCTGCATTGAGTGCGGCAGGTCTTGATCGGGTTACCGGTGATCATATGGGTATGTTGGCAACGGTAATGAATGCCTTGGCAATACGTGATGCCCTTGAGCGCTCAGATATCAATACTCGTGTAATGTCAGCTATTCCTATGAGTGGAGTGGTTGAACACTATGACCGGCGTCGAGCCCAGCGTTACCTCAGTAGTGGCGATGTTGTGATATTTTCTGCGGGAACAGGTAATCCGTTTTTTACCACTGACTCTGCTGCATGCCTTCGAGGTATTGAGGTTGATGCTGATGTGGTATTAAAAGCCACTAAGGTTGATGGTGTTTATGATAAAGATCCCGTCAAAAACAGTGATGCAATTCAATTTGAACAGCTGAGCTATGATGACGTACTGGCACAAAAGCTAGAAGTGATGGATCTTACTGCTATCTGTCTGGTTCGGGATCAAAAAATGCCGGTTAGGGTTTTTAATATGAATAAATCTGGAGCCCTTTTGAGCCTCGCTGTTGGTGGTGATGAAGGCACACTCATTAACGGGGGTGGAAAATGATCAATGAAATCAAAAAAGATGCGCAGGGGCGAATGGAAAAGAGTGTTGAGTCTTTATCTGTAGCGTTTGCGAAAATCCGTACGGGGCGAGCTCATCCAAGTTTATTAGATGGTATTAAGGTAGCATACTACGGCTCTGAGACGGCACTGACTCAGGTGGCCAATATCAGTGCTGAAGATGCTAGAACGTTATCTATACGCGCTTGGGAAAAATCATTAGTTCCGGAGATTGAAAAAGCTATTTTAAAATCTGAGCTGGGTTTAAACCCATCGACTGCTGGCGAAGTGATTCGTATTCCTTTACCACCCCTGACGGAAGAAACGCGTAAAGGTTTGATTCGTCAGGCACGTCAAGAGGCAGAAAATGCCCGTATTGCAGTAAGGAATATTCGCCGTGATGCGATGACCGATTTGAAGGAGCTCGAAAAAGAAAAAGAGATCAGTGAAGACGAAGAGCGCCGAGGGCAAGATGATGTTCAAAAGCTAACAGATCGCTATATTGCTAGCCTTGATAAGGCGCTTGCAACGAAAGAAAATGATTTAATGGAAATCTAATCTTTTGTTTTTTCTCGCTGCCTATTATTTCATAGGCAGTGATAAGTAATAAACTCTTTGAGTGGGTAATAATAAGAGAACTTTGTAAAAATTGTTCACGAATTGAAAGCCCTAGCATCAGCATAATCGTATTGAGAGTTAATGTTAATTTTCAAAAAACCTTAAAAAATTCTTGCAATGTACAATGCTATTGACTTCTATTAAAGAATAGCTAATAGCCTAAGCTATTCTTTAATTTTTAATTGCCAAGCCGCTAGTTATCTGCATGCTAGCGTCGTTAGAATATACGTTTGGTATGACTTGGTCTGCTTGCTTATTTTTCTGCTTTTGGTTTTCTTGTCTAAGCATCATCATAATAAACTAGCTATTTTTTTATTGTATAGGCATTCTTGCATGCTTCAAAGTCAGATCATAGGTGTTCGCATGGAGCACATGACAGCACACAAAATATACGGATGGAGGCTGACGCATTGTGTTAAAACAGCGAATCATAACGGGGTTGGTTCTGGCTGCTAGTGCCTTAGGGGCTGTCTTCTGGTTACCGCCGCTTATTTTTTCCTTGCTTATAGGCATTGTTATCGTGCTGGCTGCTTGGGAGTGGGCAAGCCTTGCAGGTTATCAGCATGTTATTGCTCGAGTGGCTTATGCGGCATTCCTAGGGGGGCTGTGTTTTTTAGTTGATGCCTATCACTTTCCGCCGCTGTATTTATTGATTGCCGCTTTTTTCTGGTGGTGTCTAGCTTTTATGATGATTAGAGCCTACCCAGTATTAACCCATTGGCTTTCCGGAAACTTTATTAAGTTACTTATGGGTATTATCACGTTGTTGCCTGCATGGGTAGCAATAGTAACGCTAAAAAATAATTTTAGCCCTTTCTCAATAATGCTCATATTACTTTTTGTTTGGGCTGCTGATGTTGGTGCTTATTTTGTGGGAAAACAATTTGGTCGGCACAAGCTAGCAGAGCAAGTTAGTCCTAAAAAAACCGTTGAAGGGATGGTTGGAGGCATCGTTTTTGCCGTGGCGGTTGCCATTATAACGGGTTTGTTGCTGGATTTCAGCTTTGGCAAAGGGTTGGGGCTTATGACATTATCTGTAGTTACTGCGCTTGTTTCGGTGATAGGTGATTTATTGGAAAGTTTACTTAAAAGAGAGCGGGGCGTTAAAGACAGCAGTGATCTATTGCCAGGTCATGGTGGTGTATTAGATCGGATTGATAGTCTCAGTGCAGCTTTACCAGTATTTACCTTATTTTTAATGATAGCTGGGGGTTGAGTGATGCACCAGATATGCGTGCTAGGATCAACAGGTTCTATAGGTAAAAACACCCTTGATGTAATTGCCAGAAATAATGAGCGCTATACTGTTCACTCATTAGTTGCAAATAAAAACGATGCCTTAATGCTAGAGCAAATGCGTCAATTTAAGCCTAAATACGTTGTTATGGTAGATAGCGCAGCAGCAAGCAGGCTTCGCGAGGCCGCGCGCAATGAGAATTTGGCCACAGAAATTTTGGCGGGTGAGCAGCAGGCTGTAGCGCTAGCTAAAGATCAGGCAGTAGATTGTGTGATGGCAGCGATAGTCGGAGCAGCAGGCTTATTGCCGACACTTGCTGCCATCAAATCAGGTAAAAAAGTATTATTGGCTAACAAGGAAGCGTTGGTTATGGCGGGTGAGCTTTTCATGAAATCAGTCCGTCAGTCAGATGCTGTCTTACTACCTATTGATAGCGAACATAACGCAATTTTTCAGTGCATGCCCCATTCTTTTCATCAGGGGCTTAAAGGAATAGGAGTGCGTCGTATTTTGTTGACAGCATCAGGAGGTCCATTCTTAAAAACCCCCTTGAAAGCATTTGCAACGATTACGCCAGAACAGGCCTGTGCTCACCCAAATTGGCGAATGGGTCGAAAAATATCAGTTGACTCGGCCACTATGATGAACAAAGGGCTAGAATTTATTGAGGCATGTTGGCTATTTGAAGCAACTAGCTCACAGGTAGAAGTTGTTATTCATCCTCAAAGTATTATTCACTCCATGGTGGATTATGTGGATGGCTCTGTTTTGGCGCAGATGGGGAACCCTGATATGAGAATACCGATTGCTCATGCGCTTGCTTGGCCAGAACGCATTGAATCAGGAGTACTACCTTTATCATTAACTGACATTGCTCGGCTTGATTTTTATGAGCCCTGCATGAGACGCTATCAGTGTCTGAAGCTTGCGACAGAAGCAGCAGCCGTAGGTGGCACAGCAGCCGCTATGCTTAATGCAGCTAATGAAGAGGCTGTTGATGCGTTTTTGCATCAGCGACTTCGCTTTAATGATATAGTCAATGTGGTGGACTTTACTTTGCAGTCATTATCTTCTGTAGCGGCAGATAGCGTTGACACTGTACTTGCTGTTGACCAACAGGCTCGAGCTGTAGCAAAACGACAAATTAATCGGTTGAGTGATATTGCATGATAAGCTTTTTTTTTAGCGCACTTTCTTTTTGGATGTTTACCTTAGCAGCAAGTGAGATGTTGGTGTGATTCTGGATACATTGCAGACAGTAGGTGTGTTTGTCTTAACACTTGGGATTCTGGTAAGCATCCATGAGTATGGCCATTTTTGGGTGGCTCGACGTTGCGGTGTGAAAGTACTTCGTTTTTCTATAGGTTTTGGCAAATCCCTTTGGCGTTGGCATGATAAGCAGGGCACAGAGTTTGTTATAGCGGCCATCCCTTTAGGGGGTTATGTTAAAATGCTGGATGAGCGGGAAGGCCCTGTTGCTGAAAGTGAGAGCCATTTGTCGTTTAATCGTCAGCCAGTATTGGCTCGAATAGCGATTGTTGCCGCAGGCCCTGCTGCAAATTTTCTTCTTGCAATTTTTTCTCTTTGGTTAATGTATGTTGTTGGCTTACGCACGGTGATTCCACAAGTAGGATCAGTTGTGCCTGGGTCCCCGGCTGCTATTGCGGGCATAAAAGCAGGTGATGAAGTTATCTCCGTAGATGCAAAGCAGACACCCAGTTGGCAGTCTGTCAACATGGCACTTATTTCATCCTTAGGTGAAAGCAAAACCATTACACTTAATATTAAAGCAGGCGAGCCTGGTAAAAAGCCAACTGGTGCTGTTGAGAGCAAAAAAGTATCAGTGACTAACTGGCTTGTCGATGGAGAGCAACCCAACCCGATAAGTGCATTAGGTCTTATACCTTTTTCGCTTAAAGTTCCTGCCGTTATAGGTAAAGTGATTCAAGGTGGTGCAGCACAGAAAGCAGGACTGATTAGAGGCGATAAAATTATCGCTATGGATGGGGTTGTTGTAAATGATTGGCTGCAATGGGTTAAATTGATTCGACAATATCCGCATAAGCGTATCAAAGTCCAACTGCTGCGTAATGATAAGCCAATGTTTGTAGAGCTGACCCCTGAAGCTAAAGATAGTAATGGTCAGCATATTGGCTATATTGGAGCAGCTGTTCAACCCGTTAGTTGGCCCAAAGAATTGATCAGAACTCAGCAGTTTGGTCCTGTGATAGCTTTGGTTAAAGGCGTTAAAACTACGTGGTCGTTGACCATGATGACATTTGAATCAATCTGGAAAATGATTATTGGATTGGTATCAGTAAAAAACCTGAGTGGGCCTATTACAATTGCTAAAGTGGCGACTGCTTCACTGCAAGCAGGTTTTGAAAATTTTTTATATTTTTTAGGTATGTTAAGTGTTAGCTTGGGCGTACTCAATTTATTACCGATCCCTGTACTGGATGGCGGGCATTTGCTGTTCTATCTTGTAGAGTGGGTAAAAGGAAAGCCTTTATCTGAAACTATTCAGTTAGCTGGTCTTAGGATTGGGGTTGCTTTGGTCATGTTCGTAATGATACTGGCCCTTTATAATGATGTAAGCCGATTATTTTAATCTGCCTCGAGGTGGTGCTAAGCAATACGGCTGATTATTCTGTACAGGAAGCAAGTGTTGAGTGTGTGGTTTATGTCTGTGTTGATTCTGCTGCCTCAGATCTGCCCGTGCCCCGTTATACTCTGCCTGTATTTTTATTTTCGTACCTAGTGCATAGTAAATAATATTGTACTGGGATAAAAGATGAACACGGATAAGAACGGATTCCATGAATCGATCATTGTTATCTTTGCTGATTAGCTCTGTGGCCTATGTATCGAGCGCTCAGGCGTTCGTTGTTTCTGATATTCGCATTGATGGCCTTCAGCGGATTTCGGCGGGAACAGTTTTTAATGCATTACCTATTCAGGTAGGTGAAGATGTTAAGTCACCAAGCATTGCACATGCTGCCAAGGTGCTATTTGAAACGGGATACTTTAAAGATATTCAGATGGGCCGACAAGGCGATACTCTGGTGGTAACGGTTGTCGAAGAACCCTCCATTAGTGAGATTGACATTAAAGGTAACAAGACAATCAAGACGGATGATCTCAAGAAAGGTCTTGCTAAGGCGGGATTAGCTGAAGGAGATACTTTTCAGCAGGCCACGCTAGAAGCTATTCGTCATGAACTTGAGCGTCAGTATGTTGCTCAAGGGCGTTATGGTGCTAGCATTACCACTAAAGTAGAGGCTCAACCCAGAAATCGCGTTAAGCTTTCTATTAATATTAAAGAAGGGAGTGTTGCCACTATAAGTCATATCAATATAGTGGGTAATACCGTTTTTTCTCAGGAAGATTTATTAGATTTATTTCAGTTGAAAACCAGTAACTGGTTTTCATTTTTTAGCTCTAGTGATAAATACTCTAAGGAAAAGCTCGCGGGTGATCTTGAAAGACTAAGGTCATATTATTTGGATAGAGGTTATATCAATTTTAATATCACCTCGACTCAGGTAGGCATTAGTCCAGATAAGCAGCATGTTTTTATCACTATCAATATTGATGAAGGTGATAAATATACCATTAGTAGTGTCAAGCTTGCCGGCGACTTGATCATTCCTGAAAAAGTAGCTGAAAGTTTGCTATTAGCCAAACCAGGGCAGACCTTCTCCAGAAAGCTGATTATTAGTACAGAAGATACATTAAGTCGGCGTTTAGGGAACGAAGGCTATACCTTTGCAAAAGTAACCGGTATTCCGATGCTGAATAATGATAATAAAACTGTTGCTATCACCTTTTTTGTTGATCCTGGGCGTCGCGTATATGTACGTCGCATCAATTTTTCGGGAAATACCAAAACAGGTGATGAAGTGCTGCGTCGTGAAATGCGACAAATGGAAGGCGCATCAGCTAATACCCATCAGATTGAAATGTCTAAAGTGCGTTTAGAGCGTCTTGGATATTTTAAGAGTGTACAAGTTAAAACCCCGCCTGTGCCAGGTACTAGCGATCAGATTGATGTTAATTATGCTGTTGAAGAACAACCCTCCGGTAGCATTACTGCCAGTATTGGTTATTCTCAGTCCGATGGCTTGTTGCTCGGTGGTTCTATTAATCAGAGTAATTTCTTGGGTACCGGTAATAAAGTTTCTCTTGGTTTGAATAAGAGTAATATCGGCCAGTTGTATAATTTTAGCTTTACTAACCCATATTATACGATTGATGGTGTAAGCCGAGGTTTTGATGTTTACTATCGTACTTATGATTATGCTGATACTGATATTTCCAGCTATACATCCGATACATGGGGAGGGGATGTCCGTTTTGGCTACCCTATTTCTGAGACGCAGGCTATTAACTTTAGTATGGGTATAGATGGTACAAAAATTACGCAAGGCACAGCAACACCACTTGTAATTGATGAGTATTTGAAAGAAGAAGGTAATGATTTCAATAACTTTAAAGCAACACTGGGTTGGTCTCAGTCAGCACTTAACCGCGGTTTATTGCCAACCCGTGGTTATTCTCAGAGTGCGTCTGTACAAGTCGCTGTACCAGGTTCTACCACCACCTTTTATAAGCTGATTTATCGCGGTCAGTATTTTCAACCTTTAACTAAAAGCCTCACTGCACGTTTTGCCACACGAGTAGGTTATGGTGGTGGTTATGGTGGTACCAGTGAAATGCCCTTCTTTGAGAATTTTTATGCGGGGGGATTTGGTTCTGTAAGAGGATATAGGGATAACTCTCTTGGGCCGCAAGCTGTTGAGAATAAACCTGGTGGTGAATGGAATAGTACTGGGGGTAATGCGGTGCTTGAGGGCACAGCTGAGGTTTTATTCCCTATGCCTTTTGTTAAAGATCAAGAATCACTGCGAACCAGTTTGTTCTTTGATTTTGGTAATGTATTTAATACCTACTGTAAAGGTGAAAACATGAAGGACAGCAAAGGCAATGTCGTTTATGAGTGCCCTGCATTAAAATTGGATGAATTACGTTACAGTGTTGGTTTAGGGCTTACTTGGATTACACCTTTAGGACCGCTTACGTTTAGTTTGGCAAAAGCGTTGAATGCAAAAGGGCGGGATGAACCACAGATATTTCAATTTTCCCTTGGAACACCCTTTTAACTTGATGCCCATCGTGTCATATGCTGAGGGCAATACATTTGTTCCTATGCTTTTGCTAGCAACCTCTCAAGAGGTTGTTAACGTATCTGCTTATTTTGGAACTGCATTTTCTGAACCTCGGCCCTATTTAACTTTGGTATGATGAAATAATAAGCATCAATCTTTCTTGAAAAGGATTTTAAGTATCCAATAAAAAACGTCATATTGTGACTGCGTATCTTTTCGCTATTTCCAGCTATTTCGTTATAATGCCGTTTTATTTTATTTATCTTATAGGAGATGAGAGTTGAACTATATCAGAACTGCTATTTTAGCATTGGCTATGTTGCTGTCTTTTACTGCCAACGCTTCCGATACAAATCGGAGTACTTCAGCTGTAAAAAATACGGGCAGTGCTGCTCAAAAAATTGCAGCTGTAGATATTGAAAGGGCTGTTCTTGAGTCCGATGAAATGAAGCAATATAACAAAAAAATGGATAAGGAATATGAGCCTAGAATTAAAAGCCTGAGAGCGCTTCAGAGCTCTATTGAAGCTATGAAGAATAAACTACAGAAGGAAGGTCCTACCATGACGAATAGTGACCGAAGAAATGCTGAGCTAGAAATTAAACGGAAAATTGAAGACTTTGAGTTAGAAAATCGTCAGCTGCGCGCGGATAAGGCGCAATCTGATCAAAATGAACTGGCAAGCTTGAAGCCAAAGATAGATAAGGCGCTTGATCAGGTGCAGGCTAAAATGAAATATGACATGATTCTTGATAGCCGTAGTATCATTCGCCTCGGCAACCCGAAAGATGATATTACTCGGCAAGTTATTGAACGCCTGAATCAGATGAATTAAAGAATGAAAAAAACCATCTATACACTAGCTGAACTTGCAAACTATATTGGTGCTTCTTTGCAAGGAGATGGCCAAAAAGTAATTACCGGACTAAAAACCTTGCAAGATGCCGGTGTTGACGATCTTAGTTTTCTGGCAAACCCGGCCTATACGCGCTATTTATTAGTTACTCAGGCGGGTGCGGTTATTATTTCTCCAGATGATGCCCCCTCTTATGAGGGGAATGCTTTGGTTATGGATAACCCTTATCTAGGTTATGCTAAAATATCCCATCTTTTTGATCCTGATAAAGGAGTGGCGGAGGGCATTCATCAAACTGCTGTGATCAGTCCAAGTGCAGTCATAGACAAGACAGCAGCTATTGGCGCAAATGTGGTCATTGAAGCTGACGTTGTTATTTCGGCAGGTGTTAGGATTGATGCAGGTGTGGTAGTTGGACATGATTCCGTTCTTGGCAAGAATACCCACCTTGCGCGCAATGTCACTATTTGTCACGGCGTTTCAATTGGCCAGCGTGTTATTATTCATGCTGGATCAGTGGTTGGTAGTGATGGATTTGGTAATGCACGAAGCGGTCAACATTGGAATAAAATTGCCCAAATAGGCGGCGTTATTATAGGCGATGATGTTGAAATAGGTTCTTGTACCTGTATTGACCGTGGCGCTTTGGATAACACCGTTATTATGGATGGTGCGCGCATAGATAACCTGATTCAGATAGCGCATAACGTTGTGATCGGCAAAAATACAGCTATTGCATCCTGTGCTGGTATCTCTGGCAGTACCCGAATAGGCCATAATTGTACTATTGGTGGGGGAGCTGGTTTTGCTGGTCATCTTGATATTGCTGATAACGTACATATTGCGGGTATGGCAATGGTCACCCGATCGATTGACACGCCTGGGGCCTATGCTTCAGGTACCGGGTTTATGGATGCTAAAGAGTGGCGAAAAAATGCGGTTCGCTTCAGGCAGTTGAACGCGATGGCCAAACGTTTGGAGAAACTAGAAAAGTCATTATGATAGCACCAAGCTAAGCATAATGATAACAAGTTGATGGTGCATGGTTTGTTGTGCAATGGTAACGTTTAAGATTGCTAGTCATTGCAAGTTCAGAATAGATAGGGCGATATTAAGCGCTACTAGTTTAATGTGCTGTTTTTTTGCTGTTCGATGTTTTTCATGAGAACATAGTAAAAATATGGTAAATATCAGCGAGATAAGCTTAGGAGGAGTAGAGAAGTAGTTATTCTTATGGATAGCATTTGAAGCTTTTTCTGGGAGGTATTTATTATCTCGTTTAGATGTTCAAAAGAAAGCGCAGGTGTTTGAGAAGAGGGATGGATATGTTAAGCGTAAGAACTGACTATTTTTTCAGTTAAATACAGTGAAAATGTTACCCTCCCTTTGTAAACTACCTGTGTTATTGAAGAAATTCCGGCCTTTCAGGGTGATAGGGTGCTAGTCTAAGCCTTATGTCTGCTCAGGCTCTTAATGGCTGTTGTTATGCTTAAAAAGGCTGGGTGACCCAGTCTTTTTTCTGTATTTGACCATGATTTGAGTTGAAAACCCATGATCAGAATTGAGGGAATCAGGGAAATCCTACCTCACCGATACCCATTTTTACTTGTGGATCGTGTGATAAGTGTGGATCTTAATCATAATACCATTGAGTGCATTAAGAATGTTTCAGTGAATGAGCCTTTTTTTAATGGCCACTTTCCAGGACATCCAATTATGCCAGGCGTATTAATTATTGAAGCATTAGCTCAAGCTGCCGGTATTCTCGGCTGCCAGATGGCAGGCTCTAAGCCTGAAGAAAATTCAATTTACTATTTTGCTGGGGCAGATAAAGTCCGCTTTAAGCAGCCGGTGGTGCCTGGCGACCAGATCATGATGAAAGTAAAGTATACGGCAAGAAAACGGAATATATGGAAATTTTTTTGTGAAGCAGAAGTTAATGATAGAATAATTTGTTCTGCTGAAGTGACGTGTGCAAGAAAGGAGCTTAATACTTGAACGATCCCCACTTGAATAGTCAACAGACACCGAGGATTCACCCGACAGCTATTATTGAGCCTCGTGCAACCTTGGCTGATGACGTGCAGGTTGGTCCGTGGACGTTGATTGGCTCTGATGTGGAAATAGACTCGGGTACTGTTATTAACTCACATGTTGTCGTGAAAGGGCCAACTAAGATTGGCCGTAATAACCGAATTTTCCAATTTGCCAGTGTTGGCGAAGACTGCCAAGACAAAAAGTATGCAGGAGAACGTACATTTCTCGAAATAGGTGAAAATAATATTATTCGTGAAGGGTGCACTATTCATCGAGGCACATTACAAGACCGAGGGCTAACCTACATTGGCAATAATAATTTATTTATGGCCTATGTGCATATTGCTCACGATTGCGTTATAGGTAATGACTGCATTCTAGCTAATAATTCAACATTGGGTGGGCATGTAACTTTGGGGGATGGTGTTATCTTAGGCGGTTTTACGGGCATTCATCAGTTTAGTACGGTGGGTGCTTATAGTATGACAGCCGGGCATTCTACTGTATTTAAAGATATTCCTGCATTTGTTATGGTAAGTGGTAATCCAGCGGCTGCTCATGGTATGAATTTTGAGGGTATGCGTCGACGTGGATACAGCCAAGCTTTGATTACATGCCTGAAACAGGCTTACCGGATTATTTATAGACAAGGATTGCGAACGGTAGAAGCGCTGGATAAGTTAGAAACCATGGAGTCAACACCAGAATTACAGCTGCTAATTGATTCTGTTAAAAATTCCACACGAGGTATTACCCGTTAGTCTATGTCCATGAATACCACTGTAACCGATCAATTAACAGATTATTCAAAGGCTATTTGTGGTTTGAATAAACCGTTAAAGGTAGCCATGGTTGCAGGAGAGACATCTGGCGATATACTTGGGGCCGGGTTGATAGCAGAAATTAAACATCACAATCCCAATGCTTGTTGTTACGGTATTGGTGGCTCCTTGATGAAAAAAAAAGGTTTTAATAGTATATTCCCGATGGAGCGCCTATCCGTAATGGGGCTTTTTGAAGTATTAGGGCGCTTGAAAGAGCTGATTAAAATGAGAAGACAGCTTCGAGATAAGCTGTTTAACGATCCGCCTGATGTATTTATAGGTATTGATGCTCCTGATTTTAACTTGGGGCTGGAAAAGCAACTCAAAGCGAAAGGCATACCCACTGTTCATTATGTTAGCCCTCAAGTGTGGGCTTGGCGTGAAGGGCGAGTAAAAAAAATCCAACAATCTATTGATCACATGCTGGTTTTATTGCCCTTTGAAGCTCGCTATTATAAAAATCGCAATATTGATGTTACATTTGTTGGCCACCCATTGGCAGATAAGGTTGATTGGCATCCGGATAAAAAGTCTTCACGGATTAGTTTAGGTATTTTAAATAAGAAAAGCCCAGTCATTGGCTTATTGCCAGGTAGCAGAAAAACTGAAGTGGCACGCTTGGGTGAGGTTTTTCTGGAGACAGCTAGGCTCTTAAAAAAAAAATGGCCTGATGCTTGTTTTATTGCAGCTTGTGCTAATGCACAGCGGAAAGATCAACTGCAAAATATATTAACGTCCTTTAAAGAGTTAAATGTGAAGCTATATGTTGCTCAATCATCTCAAGTGATGGCAGCATCGGACGCTATATTAATTGCCTCGGGTACTGCCACGCTTGAGGCGGCGCTTCATAAGCGACCGTTGGTCGTTAGTTATCGAATGAATCCCTTAACTTTCGCTATTGTACGTCGACTCGTTAAAGTTGATCATGTGGCGTTACCAAATCTTTTGGTTGGACGTGAATTGGTTCCTGAATTATTACAAGAAAACGCCACTCCTGAAAAGCTCTATGCTGCCATGGAGAAAGTCTTGATAGACCGAGTATATCAAGCTGAAATAACACAGTCGTTTGAATTAATACATCATCAGTTAAAACGCAATGCTAGTCAGTTAGCCTATGGCGCAGTCAAGTCATTAATTGAAGAACGAATATCTAATGCAAGTTGATGGTCTTATTTTTGAGGCGGTGTCGACTGATCGGCTTGTAGTAGGCGTTGATGAAGTGGGCAGAGGAGCGTTATGCGGACCGGTTATTGCTGCAGCAGTTATTCTTGATAAATGCCATCTTATTACAGGTTTAAATGATTCTAAAAAGTTATCACCAAAAAAAAGAGAGTTGCTATTTAATGATATTTGCCATCATAGCCGAGCATGGGCGCTTGGCCGTGCTGAGGTAGAAGAAATTGATCAGTTGAATATTTTGAATGCGAGTATGCTGGCAATGAAACGAGCGGTTATGGGACTCTCTATAGAACCTGAGTTAGTGTTGGTTGATGGCAATTCTTGTCCTGTTTTACCCTATCAGGCCAAAGGGATAATTAAAGGTGATAGCAAGGTAATGGAAATTGCTGCAGCATCAATATTGGCAAAGGTGTCAAGAGACCGTGAAATGCTCAAGGCCGACCGACAGTATCCAGGTTATGGTATTGCTTCCCATAAAGGATACCCGACCAAGGCTCACGTTGCGGCATTGGAAAAATGGGGACCGACAACCATTTATCGACGTTCGTTTAAGCCGGTAAAAAGATTATTATGTTCAATAATGCAAGACGACTAAATTAATCTCCGTTAAAAGCAAGTACGATTAGCTTTCACTCATTGTGGCTTGCATGAGTTAACAGGCTACATTAAAGCGTCTTTTTCATAGCCAATACTAAGCAATAATATTGACGGCTGATATTGATTAATCAATAGATTAGGTCTAATTGATTTGTCTTGCTGCGTTATCAGGCGTTTTATTTTTAAATGGGAGCCATGGGGTGACCGGTTCTGTAGTCAATCAAATACGCAAAAACATCAATCGTTGCATGATAAAAGATCGATACCCGTTGAAGCGGCGATTAAGGCGGTTGCGACCGGATGATTCTGCTGCACTGGAAAAGCTGCAAAAATCGCTGGTAAATTCTCAAGAGCTAGTCAGGCAACGTACACAGACGTTGCCAGTTATTACCTATAATCCTGATTTACCGGTTGTAGATTGCAAAGATGAGATTGCAGCCGCTATTTGTCACTCTCAAGTGATAGTGATAGCAGGAGAAACCGGGTCAGGAAAAACTACCCAGTTACCGAAAATTTGCTTGGAAGCGGGAAGGGGGATTTATGGCCAGATTGGCCATACCCAACCCAGACGCTTAGCAGCTCGATCCGTTGCCGCTCGGATTGCTGAGGAGCTCAAGGTGCCTATGGGAAAACAGGTCGGTTATCAAGTCCGTTTTAGTGATCACAGCGATGATAATACGCTGATTAAGCTGATGACCGATGGTATTTTATTAGCTGAAATCCAGCATGACCCGTTTTTGAGTCGTTATGATACCTTGATTATTGATGAAGCCCATGAGCGGAGTCTAAATATTGACTTCCTCTTAGGCTATATAAAATTAATTATGCCAAAAAGGTCTGATTTAAAACTCATTATTACTTCAGCGACCATTGACGTAGATCGTTTTTCTAAACACTTTGATAATGCACCAATCATTGAAGTATCAGGTCGAACCTATCCGGTTGAACTGGTTTATCGTCCTATGGAGGCGCTGGTACTTCAAGGGCGAGATGCAGATCAACGTTTACAACAGAGTATTCATGCAGCGCTTATCGATATTATTGCACTTGAAGCCAAAGGTCAGGGTGCCCAGCTTGGGGATGTATTGGTTTTTTTAAGTAGTGAGCGAGAAATTCGAGAAACGGCACAGTTTCTGCGTGATATTCATTTGGCCCACACAGACATCGTGCCGCTTTACGCACGCCTATCTGCCACAGAGCAAAATAAAATTTTTCAACCTCATTCTGGTCGTAGGGTGATTCTGGCAACTAATATAGCTGAAACATCGTTGACAGTACCTGGTATTCGTTATGTGATAGATCCCGGCACAGCAAGAATAAGTCGTTATAGTGTGCGTTCAAAAGTGCAGCGCTTGCCTATTGAACCAATTTCACAGGCTTCAGCAAATCAGCGTAAAGGGCGTTGTGGTCGAGTTGCAAAGGGTATTTGTTTTCGGCTTTATTCTGAAGAAGATTTTTTAGCGCGGCCAGCGTTCAATGATGCAGAAATACTCAGAACTAGCT
>JAQYUY010000084.1 GCA_028728195.1 Endozoicomonas sp. (ex Botrylloides leachii) | reverse complement strand
AAAATAGCCTGTAAAAAACAGGTGTGAGTACTTATTTAACGCTCATTTTTCCTGAAAATTAGCGGATGTTGTCAAAATAGGCTGTTTTTTTTGAAAATCAGTTTCATGCAACAGTCCCAAATCAGCAACTTGTACCCATCTTGGTGAGTTGAGTGATATGTCGCATGATAGCGTTAACCGTTTTCTCCTGCGTGAAAACTTTGGCCCTAAAGACCTTTTTCTGGAAGCGGTGACAAAGCTTATCCTTGAAGGTGGAACACTATCCGTTGATGATACTGTACTGGATAAACCCTACAGTCATTACACGGCTTTAGTCGGTCATTATTACTCGGGAAAGCACCATAAAGCCGTCAAGGGCATTAATCTCATCACGCTCTATTACACGGACATCAAAGGTTACAGCCTGCCTGTTAATTTTCGCATCTATAATCCAGCTGATGGAAAGACTAAAAATGACTACTTTATAGATATTACAGCTTACGCATTGAATAAAGACTATGATGCAGGAAAAAATGTATCAGAAATTAAACGATATATTGTCGTAGATACAAAAGACTTACCCCATACAATAACCATTACTACGACAAATGTGACCGATAGAGCCGGTGCTCTGGAAGTCTTTAAAGACAATAAAGCGACTTTATCCAAGGTAGAGTCTGTATTGGTCGATGGAAGTTACACAGGTCAGTCTTTTGGCAATGCTGCTAATAAAATACTGCAAGCTACCGTTCAGGTAACCAAAAGGAATGAGCTTCATACATTTAAAGTCATCCCTCAGCGCTGGGTGGTCGAACATTCATTTTCTTGGTTATAGAATTGTCACCGTTTATGGAAGAATACTGAGCGTAAATTAAATACAAGTCTTCAATTTACGCATTTTGCCTTTCTGGTGCTATTGTTGAGAAGATTATGAACAGCTTCTAATGCGCCTTTTGCTGAATTTATCTTTCTTCTCGTTATGTCTCAGGCTTTTTCAGTGGTTCTCCGGTCTGCTCATCAAAATGATCTGTATGAAATTCATACCAGAGCACATTGATAATCCCGAAGGAGCATGCTAATAGCACGCCCAATATCCATGCAAAATACCACATATGGACGACCTCTTTTAATACAGTGAATGCGTATTTTCGGCAATATGTTCCGCTGTGACGCGTCCCCACATATGGTAAAAGCACCATGTTGTATAACCAATAATAACAGGCACAAAGACAGCCGCCACAAAGGTCATAACAGCCAGCGTCAGATAACTAGATGTTGAGTCCCATACCGTCAAGCTCACACCTGGGTGTGTGCTAGAAGTTAAAATGAAGGGGAACAATGAAAACCCAGCGGTCATAATGATACCGGCTATGGATATACTGGAACTAATAAAACTCATAACATGACAACGAGCTAGCAAAATAACACTGATCGCACCAGCAAAACCCATCACAGGAGCCACTATCATCCAAGGATATTGATTGTAGTTAGCTAACCATTGGCCATTTGGCCCCATAATGACTGTTTTAGTTAATGGACTAGCAACTGCATTAGGATCAATGGCACTGGTAATTTCAAACCCTGGCATGTGAGCAATCCAAATACCTGCCAGGGCAAAAGCAGCAATAACAATAATTGCAAACAAACGTGTCGTCTTTTCTGCACGCTTTTGAATCGGCGTTCCAGCGCGCAGTGCTAACCACGCCGAACCTTGCATGCTTAACATGGATACACTGACCACACCACACAATAGGGAAAAGGGGGTAAAGAGATCATAGAAGTGGCCGGTAAAGTAAGAGCGCATCAGGTCATCGATGTTAAAACCAAAGCCCTGAAACAGCGTACCAAAAGCGACGCCAAAGACGAAAGACGGCACTGCTCCACTAACAAAAAGACCCCAATCACAAGCGGTGCGCCACCGGGGATCATCAATTTTGGATCGATAATCCATAGCAATAGGGCGCATAATTAATGAAAATAAGATTAATATCATTGCCCAGTAAAGCCCGGAAAAAGCCGTAGCGTACACCATTGGCCAAGCCGCAAGTATTGCGCCACCAGCGGTAATAAGCCACACTTGATTGCCGTCCCAATGAGGGGCTATGGCGTTAATCATAATACGACGTTCATTATTGGTTTTACCCATAAAAGGTAACAAGTTGGCAGTACCAATATCGTAACCATCCATAATAGCAAAGCCGATTAGCAAAATGCCAACCAGCACCCACCAGATTAATTTTAGAACTGCATAATCCACGGTAGGCCTCCTTGATTAGTGGGTTTTAGCTGAAAGTTTGTTGGCTTTTTGTTCAAAATGATAGCGCCCTGTTTTTAGGCTGCTGGGCCCTTTTCTGGCGTACTTTGTCATCAACCAAACTTCAATAACAGCAAATGTTGCGTAGAACAAGGTAAAACCTGCAATACTCATGTAAAGATCACCCGGTGTCCGAGAAGAAGCTGATAGGTAAGTAGGTAAAATACCAGAGACAGTCCAAGGTTGGCGTCCAAACTCAGCAACAAACCAACCTGTTTCAGAAGCAATAAAGGGCAAGGGCAGTGCTAGTACGCAGAGTCTTAAAAGCCATGGTGACTTATACTCAATACGGCGCGCCGTTTTGTAAAATGCAGTAAGGAATAGCAGTAGCATAAAGACACCACAGGCAACCATAATGCGAAATGCAAAGAAGATAGGCCATACTGTTGGGATAGTATCTTTAGCAGCTTGATCAATCTGGCTTTCGCTAGCATTAGGAATATCATTAGTGTAACGGGCTAACAAATAACCGTAGCCAAGATCATCTGATACCTTACTAAAGGCTCGACGGTTTTCTGGAGTGTCTTGCCCGTTTTTAAGCTTCTCAAGCAGGCTGTAAGCTACCATACCTCTGCGAATACGCGCTTTATTTATACTAATCAGGTCTTTAATACCTGTCACTTGTTGATCAAGTGAGCGTGTAGCAATAATTCCCAGAGCATAAGGAATTTTGATGGCATAATCAGTTCGCTGCTCACTCTGATTAGGAAGGCCAAATAGAGTAAAAGAAGCTGGTGGCGGTTCAGTATTCCACTCTGCTTCAATTGAAGCCAGTTTTACTTGCTGAACATCACCTAGCTCATAGCCAGACTCATCTCCGAGCATGATGGTTGACAAGATGGCAGCAAGACCAAAACCAGCGGCAATTGCAAAAGAGCGGCGAGCAAAACCAATGTCACGTTTTTTAATCAGGTACCATGCACTAATGGCCATCACAAAAATAGCGCCAGTCGTATAGCCTGCCGATACGGTATGAATGAATTTAACCTGAGCAACTGGGTTAAAAAATAACTGAGAAAAACTAGTCATTTCCATACGCATCGTTTCAAAATTGAAATGAGCGCCGACAGGATTTTGCATCCAAGCATTAGCAACCAAAATCCACAGTGCTGAAAGGTTAGTTCCAAGAGCCATTAGCCAAGTACAAGACAAATGTTGCACTTTACTTAAACGATCCCAGCCGAAGAAGAACATACCGACAAAGGTGGATTCAAGGAAGAAAGCAACCAACCCTTCAATAGCTAATGGCGCACCAAAAACATCACCCACATAATGGGAGTAATAAGCCCAGTTAGTACCAAACTCAAATTCCATCGTGAGGCCCGTGGCCACACCTACCGCGAAGTTAATAGCAAACAATTTCCCCCAAAAACGGGTCATATCTTTGTAGATTTGTTTGCCCGTAATAACATACACTGATTCCATAATAGCTAGCAGGAACGTCATCCCCAGCGTCAATGGGACAAACAGAAAGTGATACAGCGCCGTCACAGCGAACTGGAAGCGCGAGAGGTCAATGACTTCTTCCAGAATCATAATACTCCTCATGATTTGATGTCTAATGTTACTAACTAAGTAGTATGGCTCAGTATATACCTACGTGCAGCCATCTAAAAAAGAGACTTTTTTGTGCTGGCCTTGGTGCTGTATTGTCTAACCATTGAGACTTAACGAAAAACAACGGCTGTATTTAACTGATCCAGTGTAAACCGTTTCAATGGACAAGCATACTGGGATAAACCGAAGTACTATTTATGGAAATAGTAGATAAAAAAAGGAAAATAGCCATAAAATAATATTATGGCGCTAATGAGTTATTTTTTATCTTTTAGAACGCTTAGTTAAAAAATAATTATGAGGTAGTCTTGCAACTACCTCTGATACTTTTAGCTGACTTTAGCAATAATATTATTAGCCGCGGCCTGATAGCTTTTGATCTTATCAAAATTCAAGTATTGGTAGATATCATCGGCCATGCTATCAATATTGCTGGCATACTCCATATACTCTGTTGCTGTTGGAATTTTCCCCATAATGGCACCAACAGCAGCGAGTTCAGCAGAACAAAGATAGACATTGGCACCATCACCTAATCGGTTGGGAAAGTTGCGGGTGGAGGTGGAAAGCACCGTAGCACCTGCCTCAACTCGGGCTTGATTACCCATACAGAGAGAGCAGCCTGGCATCTCCGTTCTAACACCTGCGCGGCCATAGATGTTATAAAAACCTTCCTCCATCAGCTGTTCTTTATCCATTTTTGTCGGGGGAGACATCCAAAAACGAGTTTTTAATGAGCCTTTATTCTGTTCCAGCAATTTTCCAGCAGCACGGAAATGACCAATATTAGTCATGCATGAGCCTAAGAAGACTTCATCAATGTGATCACCAGCAACATCAGATAATGTGCGTGCATCATCAGGGTCATTAGGTGCGCAAAGAATAGGCTCTTTAATATCTTCTAAATTGATATCGATAATAGCTGCGTATTTTGCATTAGCATCAGCTCGCATTAACTCTGGATTTGCCAACCATTCTTCCATTTGCTGAGCACGACGCTCAAGCGTACGGGCATCACCATAGCCTTCATTGATCATCCACCGCAACATGGTGATATTAGAACGCAAATATCCTGCAACGGATTCTTCAGATAATGTAATGGTACAGCCTGCTGCTGAACGTTCAGCTGATGCATCAGATAATTCAAAGGCTTGCTCTACTGTTAGGTCTTCCAATCCTTCAATTTCTAAAACCTTTCCTGAGAAAATATTTTTCTTCCCTTTCTTTTCAACAGTAAGAAGCCCCTGCTTGATAGCATAAAGTGGAATAGCATGCACTAGATCACGCAATGTAATACCGGGCTGTTTCTCACCTTTGAAGCGAACCAGTACAGATTCGGGCATATCTAATGGCATAACACCTGTGGCAGCGGCAAAAGCAACCAACCCAGACCCAGCCGGAAAAGAAATACCCAGAGGGAACCGAGTATGCGAATCCCCACCTGTGCCAACCGTATCAGGTAATAACATTCTATTTAACCAGCTGTGAATGATACCATCACCTGGTCTTAGAGAAACACCACCACGATTCATAATAAAGTCAGGCAACGTGTGTTGAGTTTCGATATCAATAGGTTTTGGATAAGCCGCTGTGTGGCAGAATGATTGCATAACCAAATCAGCTGAGAAGCCAAGGCAGGCCAAATCTTTCAGCTCATCGCGCGTCATTGGTCCGGTGGTGTCTTGAGAACCCACGGTAGTCATTTTAGGTTCACAATACTGACCAGGCCTTATACCTGTGACGCCGCAAGCACGACCTACCATTTTTTGAGCAAGGGTATAACCTTCATTAGAATCCCCAACAACAGCTGGGCGGCGGAAAACTTGAGAAGACTGAAGGCCAAGCGATTCTCTAGCTTTCTCTGTCAGGCCACGGCCAATAATCAAATTGATTCGACCACCGGCCTGCACCTCATCCAGTAAAACATCAGACTTCAAGGTGAATGTTGATAGTGTTTCACCTGATTCGGATACAATTTTTCCATCGTAAGGGCGAATTTCAATTACATCGCCCATATTAAGGCGATCAACAGGCGCTTCAAATACTAACGCACCAGCATCTTCCATGGTATTAAAAAAGATAGGTGCTACTTTTTCGCCAATACAAATACCGCCACAACGTTTATTGGGTACCCCCGGCAGATCATCACCAAAATACCACAGTACCGAATTAGTGGCAGATTTACGAGAAGAACCGGTACCTACAACATCACCCACAAAAGCAACAGGAAGACCCTTTTCTTTAATAGCTTCAATTTGGTGAATAGGGCCTGTAACCCCTGCTTCTTCAGGCATCAAACCTTCTCGAGCCATTTTATACATTGCACGGGCATGTAGTGGAATATCAGGACGAGACCAAGCATCCGGCGCAGGAGATAAATCATCGGTATTTGTTTCACCTGTCACTTTGAAGACAACAACTTTGATGCTATCAGCAACTTTATTTTTCTGGGTAAACCATTCAGCATCAGCCCATGACTTAATAACAGATTGTGCATGAGCATTGCCTGCTTTTGCTTTTTCTTCCACATCATGGAATGCATCAAATATCAGCAATGTGTTTTTTAACTGTTCCGCAGCGAGTGAACTTAATTTATCATTATCTAGCTGCTCTACCAGAGTTGATATATTGTAACCGCCGTGCATCATCCCCAATAATTTAATGGCTTGTTCTTTATTTATAAGGGGTGATGCTGTTTTTTCATTAATGATTGCTGAAAGAAAACTTGCTTTAACATAGGCTGCTTCATCAACACCAGGCGGTATACGCGTTTCTAGCAAACTGAGTAAAAAGTTTTCTTCTCCCGCAGGCGGTTGCTTTAGCAGTTCCACAAGCTCTGAGACCTGCTCGGCAGTCAGTGGCTTAGGAGGAATACCTTCAGCTGCACGATCCTGAGTATGACGTCTGTAATCTTCTAACATAAATAGTACCTTCAATCATCTGTGGTTTGCAGTGCTGATTCTGTGGTATGGCATGTAAATCTTGAAGTTTTTATCCATCGCTCGCTGAGCGGCTTTTGGCAGCTCAGAAGAACTTGGCATCATTAATAGCGCATTGGCTATGGCATTAGCTCTCCAACATTCATGAAGCGATAGATCATTGCGTGGTAACCGAGCTCGACCATGAAATAGCTTTCTTTGGCATGCTATTTCACCCTGTGCCTGATGCTGCCTTGTCATGCATATTGCGGTAATTAGAGTGTGCGATGGGTATAATGCTAAGGGCAATTATAACGAAAAGGATGATTCAAGTTAAGCGATTGCTGAAAGTTGTTATTTATTTTGTTAATGACGACATACTAACTAAGAATGCTTGTTATTTTTATTATCCTTTACCTCTAAAAGGTAGTTCAGATGATAGACTTGGAAGTGTGTGTACATAGTATCAGTGAACCAATGGTCTTTACCTCGGTCTGTGCTGCCAGACTAGGAGGCGCTAAGCGTATTGAGCTATGTGCAAATATGAGCGAAGATGGATTAACGCCACCAGCTGCTCATATTGAGTCAGCCAAAGAAGCATTTGATAGCTTTAATGGACTGCTGGTTATGATTCGCCCAACTGCCTACGACTTTTATTATGATAATCAGATAATCAAACAAATGGAGCAACAAATTTTAACCGCTGCAAATGCTGGCGCAGATGGTGTCGTTTTTGGCGTACTAGACCCAATTACTGGAGGTATCCATAAAGAAAAATGTCGGCGCTTAATAGCAATAGCAAAAGAAAGGGGGTTGAGTACAACCTTTCATCGCGCCTTTGATGCGGTGCCTAATTGGCAACAGGCTCTTAATGACGTGGTGGCTCTAGGTATAGACCGAGTTCTATCGTCAGGTACGCCTTGGGGAACAAAACAAACTGCCCTGCATGGACTTAAGCAACTTAGTCAAATGCTCCAACATTTGCAGGGTCATCTAGAATTAGTGGTCGGTGGTGGTGTTAGTATAGAGAACGTGGCAGAGATTTCAGAATACCTTTCGCGTGTTAATCCTTGTTTCTCGTTACATGCATACAGTGCTGTATTGGAGAGTGCTTTGGTTAGCAAAGAAAAAGTTTCGCAACTTATAGGTTGGCAAACCTGTACGCCGCAACGCAGTAGCCTTGACTAACTGCCTAAAAATACCTACATTTTTTACGCGTCCAAATGACAGTTACACTTGCATGCAGACTAACTAGAAATATTGATATAACTGATTTTAAAAATATATTTTATTTATTAATACCTAAGTCCCTTGACTTAACAATATCATAGCAAGGCGTATATTGACTTCCAGGTAGTTTCATGCGGCAATCTTTAACAAATGAGTGAAGCAGAGCATCCATTTCAGCCATCAATTCAGCATCGCCGGATATTTGGTAAGGACCGTATTTTCTTATTCTGCTCACACCCTCTTCTTTGATATTACCTGCAACAATACCAGACATAAGACGCCTTATATCAGCAGCCAGCAAATGTGCAGGCCTACTTAACTTTAAGTCAAGGTTTGCCATATTTTCATGGGTCGGGTCAAAGGGTAATTGAAATTCACTGTCTATCTTTAACAGCCAGTTAAAGTAATAAGCATCTGCTTGTTTACGCCGATACCGAGTGACTTTATCTAGGCCTTTGCGCATGGTTAAGGCTACTGCAGCGGGGTCATCGATAATTATTTTATAACGCTTTTGTGCTTTTTTACCAAGTGTATTACCAATAAACATATCAATTTGTTTAAAATAAGCAGCGGCAGATGCCGGCCCTGTAAAGACTAAAGGCATAGGTATATCTTTATTATCAGGGTGTAGCAGTATGCCCAACAAATAAAGTATCTCTTCACAAGTACCAGGGCCACCAGGAAAAACAACAGTGCCATGCCCTAATCGGACAAAAGCTTCCAGCCGTTTTTCAATGTCAGGTAAAATGATCAGTTCATTGACGATAGGGTTAGGTGATTCTGCAGCAATAATGCCCGGTTCTGTGAGGCCAATAAAACGGCCTTTACTCACCCGCTGCTTGGCATGACCAATATAACCACCCTTCATAGGGCCTTTCATGGCGCCAGGACCGCAGCCCGTGCATACATCAAAGTGCCTTAAACCGAGTTGATAGCCCACATCCTTAGTGTAGGCATATTCTTCTCTGGAAATGGAGTGCCCTCCCCAACAAATAATAATATTAGGTAAGTGTTTTGCATGAAAGGCATCAGCATTACGCAATATTTCAAACGTTTGGTGAGTAATATCAGCTGAACTGAAGCCACCGACTTCGGATGACTGCGTTATGTGGGATGAAACGTAGAGAATATCTCTCAACACAGAAAAGAGATTTTCTCTAACACCAAGAATCAGCTTACCTTGAACAAAAGCATTTGCTGGGGCATTAATAAGTTTAAGCTTAAGTCCTCTATGTTCCTGAATAATGCAAATATTAAAATCCTGATACTCGTTTAATAACTCTTCAGCGCAATCAGCTTCTTGTTCGCCGTTTAGTACTGCTAGTGCACATTGTCTAAATAGTTTGTAGAGCCCAGTATTACCAGTATCCTGCAAGCAAGTTACTTCTCGATTGGAAAGTACGCGCATACTGCCCACTGGGCTAACCGTTGTTGATACTGTACCTGAGTGGATCATTTATTCAATTCCGTTAATATTTTTTACGAAGCGTCCTTTCCTGAGAGAGTTGAGAGTAGCCATTCCTATGGTAATAGGATTAATGTCATACGCATATTTGTACACTCTTATGTGTCATTTCTGACCTATTCTAAAAGGGCGATTGCGATGCCTATTACGACAATTAAAATATATGCTTAGCCATTAACATGTGCTATTTTTATGATTAGATTTCTGATCTATGTACAGACAAAGCAACTAGATATAAAAAAACCAACAACGCAAGCTGGTTTTTTATAGATATATCATGTTGGTTACACACTTTATCCTCGCTCTACGCCTATTAGTTGTACGACAATAAACTTCAGCATGTGCATCATCCTGATAGTAAAAAATAATAGAATTGACAGAAGTTACAATTGGTATAATAAACGCTTTAATCAAACGTTATACGTTTTTTGTTGCGCTGAATCAGCTTATTACCAATGTACTTCACCTTATCCAAATCTTCAAATGACTTAAATGCACCATGATCTTCTCTGTGCCTAACAATCTCTTTCGCAATTCGCTTACCGACACCCTTTAGGCCCTTGTCTAGCTCCTCTATGGTAGCCGTATTAATATTAATTTTTTCATCTGCATGCACACCTATAGAAAAAGTCAATAGAATAGGCAAGAGCAACGTTATTAGTACTTTTATCATCGTTTAACAATCCTTGTTATAGTGTAAAAGTCATCCCAGCATCTCGGCAATCGCTTGCCATCTTTATACCACTAAATGATTCAGCGTTAAGAATCAATAGCATCTTTATAATTACCATGGAAATAGATAAAACTCTTTGGCAGAGTAAAATGGATAACATATTGTTAACATATTGATATTAATTCTATTCCCAACACTGATAACAATAATTTAGCATACCTTACTGAAGCTAAAAATTTGCTGTCTCTGCAGTAGAACAGTATATTCTTAAAGCCACTTTCGGGTTTTGTTGAACTGATTTGAGGTGAAGTAGAATAATACAGTCTTCCTGTTTAAGTTGTTTATGCAGATCATTGAGTGAATAAGACTCTATCAATACCCTTTAGTGAGCCAGCAGTGTTAATAGTATTTTGTAGTTTTAAATAACTAGGCTGATTTCATGCAAAAACTGTTTATTGCTCTGCTTATGGTTATACTCATTTATCTCCAGAGCCGCTTATGGATTGGTCAAGGAAGCGTGTCCGAGATGATTTCATTGCGTGAAAAAATTGGTCAAGAACAGCTTGAAAGGGATCGTTTAGCTCTACGCAACCAACGGCTAGCTAATGAGGTAATTGAACTCCAAGCAGGGCTGAACACAATTGAGAAGGAAGCTCGAGAGGAGCTAGGCATGGTCAAGCCTGATGAAACCTTTTATCTGATTTATGAATAAGGTACGGGGACGGTGATAAAAACAACAGCAGATCAAAGACGAGAGCCTAAATACTGGGCGCTAGTGCCAGCCGCTGGCACTGGTCAACGCATGAAGATAGGTACACCTAAACAGTATTTAGAAATAAGAGGTAAAACGCTGATTGAGCATACTCTAGAGAGGCTTATTGAGTTCCCATTATTTGAAAAGATTGTCGTTGTTCTAAGAAAGGAAGATAACTACAGGAGTAGTCTCGATATTTTTACGCATGAAAAAATTCTACTGGCAGATGGTGGACCAGAGCGCTATCACTCAGTGATAAATGGTTTGCAAAAGATAAATATGTTAGCCGCTGATAATGACTGGATCATGGTACATGATGCGGTACGGCCTTGCATTAGACAAGCTGACCTTGAATGGTTGGTCGAATGCGTGAGAAATCATGAGGTAGGCGGCTTGCTTGGTGCTATGGTAAAAGACACCATTAAGCGCACAAGCATTGATGGTTCTATTATTGAGACCGTTGACCGGTCAGAACTATGGCATGCTTTCACCCCGCAAATGTTTAAACGGAAACCACTGGAACAGGCTTTGACTCGCGTGATAACTGATAAAGTATCTGTCACGGATGAGGCGAGTGCAATGGAATACAGCGGTTATCACCCACTAATGGTAGAGGGGCATGGGGATAATATTAAAGTAACTCAGGGTGTTGATCTGGCATTGGCCTCTTTGTATATCGAGCAGCAATCTAAACTTATTGAGAGCCCTTAATGCGAATTGGACACGGTTTTGATGTACACCGCTTTGGTAAAGGCGACCATATTTTACTTGGGGGAGTGCAGATTGCTCATCACAACGGGCTGATAGCCCACTCTGATGGCGATGTTCTTCTTCATTCAGTCTGTGATGCCCTCTTAGGCGCTGCTGGATTAGGTGATATAGGCAAACATTTTCCTGATACCAATGAGCGTTACAAAGACATCAATAGTCGTCTGCTGTTACGCCATGTCATCGTTTTACTGAAGCGCAATGGTTTGAACGTGGAGAATATAGATGCCACCATTATCGCGCAAGCACCAAAAATGGCACCTCATATTGAGATGATGTGCCAAAATATGTCTGAAGATATCGCCATTGAACGTAGCCGAGTGAATGTAAAAGCAACAACAACAGAGCAATTAGGCTATATCGGCAGAAAGGAAGGCATTGCAGTGCATACTGTTGCACTACTATCTGTCTTGTGACTGTTAGTTCAGATGCTTTTATCAAGTATGCTTTTGATGCCAAACAGGCTTATTACCAACACGATTGACGCTATTGTTATAAGGCTGTTTAATTTACGATTGTTATACCTTTTAGCCACTGATGTGGCTCATTTCTCTTTTATCTTATGAATCGGTTTATGAGTGACTTTTCTTGTGATTGGAATTATGCATGGGGCGGACCTGTGGGAAGCAGTGATTTTAAATCATGCCCTGAAGACTTTCGAGTTGATGAGGAGTTACCTTTTGAACCAGTAGGCGAAGGTGAACACGTTTATGTTTTAGTTGAAAAAATTAGTGAGAATACCGACTGGGTGGCAGGCTTACTAGCAAAATACCTGGGGATTAAGCAGGCACAGGTAAGTTATGCTGGCCGAAAAGACCGTCAAGGGGTGGCAAAACAGTGGTTTTGTTTGTGTTTGCCAGGTCAACCAGATCCAAACTGGGATAAATTTAAGTCAAATACGATCAAAATAATCAAACAGACGAGGCATTTGCGAAAACTTCGCAGAGGTGTACTTAAATATAATTATTTTGAAATCACATTACGATCTATAGCAGCTGATCATAATCAACTGGAGCAACGATTGTCACTGATTGCTACCAAAGGAGTACCAAACTACTTTGGCAGCCAACGATTTGGACGAAGTAATTATAACCTTCAAAAAGCTAAGGCATTTTTTGAAGGTAATATAAAGATTTCAAGAAATAAGCGCTCTATATATTTATCTGCGGCTCGCTCATGGATTTTTAATAACGTATTAAGTTCCCGGGTTGGAGAAGGACTTTGGTCCTCGTGTTTAGTAGGTGATATCTTTGGATTTCATACTCATAACAGCCTTATTTTTGATGAGCACAGCGATGAACTGATTCAACGAGTTATGGCAGGTGAACTGAGCCCAACAGGCCCATTATGGGGTAGTGGATGCCTTAAGTCTGGTGATCAATGTCGCCTTAGAGAAGAAATGGAATGCGATCGATACAGTTTATTTTGTGATGGTTTAGAAAAAGCCGGGATAAAGCAGGAACGTCGAGTATTAAGGCTATTTCCTGAAAATATGACATGGACATGGGCCAGTGATGATACGATCACATTAAAATTCCGTTTGCAAAAAGGCTGCTTTGCAACCGCAGTATTGAGAGAACTGGTCACGTATAATGAAACATAATAGGGTAATAGTGTTATTAACTAACGATAATGTTTTTGACCATGATACATGAAAACGTTAATTTCACATGGCTATTGTGCTGGTCACACCTATTTTTCAATGAATTAATGTGTTGTGTGGGCATAAAAAATCAACCGTTGCATTTCTGCATTAGATTTAGCTGGAGAATAACGGAGCGTTGAGCAATGAGAGCCGTTGATTTTGATGGGATTGGCATGACGTCGCAGCGGACTCGGGCTCGCTTAATTGCGCGACTTGAAGCCAAGGGTATTAAGTCAAGTCAAGTGCTAGAAGCGATAAAAAAAACACCAAGACACCTTTTTGTAGATGAAGCCTTATCTCATAGAGCTTATGAAGACATAGCGTTGCCTATTGGGTATCACCAGACATTATCTCAACCCTATATTGTAGCAAGAATGACTGAAGCCCTTTTAAACAACGGATCATTAACTAACGTATTAGAGGTAGGGACGGGCTCTGGGTACCAAACAGCAATTTTGGCTAAATTAGTAAAAAAAGTCTATTCCATAGAAAGAATCAAGCCATTGTTTAATCAAGCCTGCGAGCGAATGCGGCTATTATCCCTGTCTAATACTTACTTAAAACTGAATGATGGCTGCAAGGGCTGGACTGAAGTAGAACCATTTGATGGTATTATTGTTACCGCTGCACCTTGTAGTATTCCTCCTAGCCTATTGCAACAACTACTGCCTAAGGGGGGGCGTATGGTGATCCCCGTGGGGCAGAACCATAAGCAAAAATTGCTATTAATCACCAGAGAAGGTAATCATTATCGTCAGAAGTTTCTTGAATCTGTACATTTTGTACCCCTGTTAAGCGGTAAAGTGTACTAATTTTAGTTTGGTTAGTTGACAAGCGTGGGCTCATGACTGCTATTTTAAATATTTTTCAATGAAAAAAGTTTTTTTTTGTTACTTTAATAGCGTTTTAACGTTGTTTTCATACAACTATTTTGTCAATTAATGAGGCATTAATGCTAGGGAAAACTGCTTTTTATAATTTAAACGTATGCTCTAAAATTGCTACTATTTTATCTGTTTTCCTATTTATTTCAGCCTGTAGTGATAAGCAAAACAGTGTCAGAGTAAAAGACCTGAGGCCACTCCCAAAAGTAACAGAAGGCCGTTACATTGTTAAACAAGGTGACTCACTTTACTCTATTGCATGGCGCTATAACTGGGATTTTAAAAAACTTGCGGCCATAAATCATATTAAAGCCCCTTATGTTATTTTCCCTGGGCAATCTATTCATTTTAAGAGCAATACCATTCAAAAACCAAGACTAAAAACAACATTATTACGCAAGGAAGTCCTGAAAAAACCAAAATCAACGATCAAAAAACAAACAGTCAAAAAAACAACAAAATCGACATCAAAAAGAAGCAAGATAGTCTGGCAATGGCCTATCTACGGCGGAGTTATTGAACCCTTCTCTTTGGTTGGACAGGTAAACAAAGGTATTGATATCCGCGCGAAATTAGGTGACGCTGTAAGAACAGCGGCGGCTGGCCAAGTGGTTTACGCTGGAAACGATCTGGTCTGGTACGGCAAGCTGATTATAATTAAGCACAACAATAGCTATCTGAGTGCATATGCTCACAACAAGGAATTATACGTGCGTGAAGGAGACTCAGTTAAAGCGAGCCAGAAGATAGCCGAAATAGGTTCTACAGGAACGACGGAGCCTAAGCTGCATTTTGAAATTCGGCACAATGGCAAACCGGTCGATCCCATGGGATATCTGCCGAAACGCTGAATGCAATTTGCAGCGATAGCAGAGGGAACTCACGGGTGTCGGAGCAAGTTGAAATTGCTCGACAGAGAGTGGGGTTTTCGGATAGGACTGACTCTTATGGCAGCGAAGAGGGATGACTCAGAATTTAGCAGTTATGCTGAGAAAGAGATCCATGGAGAGGATCAGATGTTTGATACAGATAGCAGTAGCCCTAATGTCTGTGAAGAGCCTATAGCGGTGGAAGCCAAGCCAAAAACTTCGGCGTCTACACTGTTATCAGATATTGCTACTGAAAGAAAGCGTGAGGATGATGTCGTTCATAAATCAGTTGATGCAACGCAATTATACCTCAATGAGATTGGCTTTTCGCCATTGTTAACGCCTGATGAAGAGGTTCATTACGCACGGTTAGCACGTAAAGGTGTTGATGCTGGACGCCGTCGAATGATTGAAAGCAATTTACGACTGGTCGTTAAAATATCAAGACGCTATGTTAATCGTGGCCTGACGCTGCTTGATTTGATTGAAGAAGGCAACCTGGGCCTCATTAGAGCAGTTGAGAAATTTGACCCTGAAAGAGGTTTCAGATTCTCAACTTATGCAACGTGGTGGATCCGACAGACTATTGAGCGAGCGATTATGAATCAGACTCGAACAATAAGATTACCTATTCACGTTGTAAAAGAATTAAACGTATACCTTCGAGCAGCTAGAGAATTAACTCAAAAACTAGACCATGACCCAACCCCTGAAGAAATTGCACAGCTGCTTGATAAACCTGTGTCTGATGTTAAACGCATGCTGGGGTTAAACGAGCGGGTAACGTCCGTTGATACGCCATTGGGGCCTGATTCGGATAAGTCGATTCTCGACACCATTTCTGATGAGAAAGAATCTGACCCTGCACAATTGTTACAAGATCTTGATTTGAATGATAGTTTAAATCGTTGGCTGGGCGAGCTATCTGAAAAGCAAAGAGAAGTGGTAACACGGCGATTTGGCCTAAGGGGCTACGAAACCAGCACATTGGAAGAAGTAGGCAAAGAAATTGGTTTGACTCGTGAGCGTGTAAGACAAATTCAGGTAGAAGCTTTGAAGCGTTTGCGATGTATCTTAGAAAAACAGGGTTTATCAGGGGAGTCTTTATTTAGCAAATAAATATTAGCTATACTCTTGGCCGTAAGAATTTACGGCCTAACCTGACAGCTACCGATTTCTAGGGGGAGTACCTGTCAGGTCAAATTCAAGCTATGAATTTTGTAGTTGTGTGATTATCTGTATTAGTTCAGACTAGATCTGACACATCATCTTGAAAAAGAGAGAGTTACCCGTTTTGATAAAGGTGCCGAATCTTAAATCAAAAAAAAAGTAACTCTCATGCTTCATACTACCAATCCGATTATTAAACACAAAGCTGGCCTTCTAAATTTAGCTGAATAGCTGGGGAACGTATCTAAAGCCTGTAAAGTAATGGGCGTATCTCGCGATACGTTTTATCGCTATCAAGAACTTGTTGAAGACGGTGGGATCGACAACCTCATCAACAAAAGCCGCCGAGCACCGAACACAAAAAACCGTGTGGATTGGGCCACAGAACAAGCTGTAGTTGATTACGCAGTTGAGCAGCCTGCTCACGGCCAACAACCAGGGACTGTTGCATGAAACTGATTTTCAAAAAAACAGCCTATTTTGATAACAAGTTCTAATTTTTAGGTAAAATCAGCATTAAATAAGTGCTGATACCTGTTTTTCACAGGCTATTTTTAGCTGCACCCAAATTTTAGGCGCAGCTATCCTATCATCACGCCAATAATGGCGTTTGGTTGAGCACTCTTAATCTCTTTAAGTTGAAACTAATGGCT
>JAQYUY010000083.1 GCA_028728195.1 Endozoicomonas sp. (ex Botrylloides leachii) | reverse complement strand
CAAGTCGTGTAGCTCGGAAGCTGCTGGGCATCACTGTTGGCATTTACTTGAACATTCAAGCTGGGCGTGAGCCTATGCAGTTTGCGCCTATGCTCTCAATTTAAAGTCACACATCAGGTGAGTAATAGTAGAGCTATTGCGAGCAGTTCCAATGCAGCACTGGTGTTCGGATGGTCAGCGCAATAGCGTAGTTAAAAAAGATGGGCGGTATTAGTTTAAGATTGTCATAGGCTTGGCAGCTGAATATTTGAGAACAACGCCTCTATTTCTGTTTTATTCTGTCGCGCTATAGCATCTTGAACCACATCCTTTGTCAGATGCGGAGCAAATTTTTCAATAAAGTCGTACATAAATCCTCTTAAGAAAGTACCTCGTCTAAATCCAATTTTTGTGATGCTAGGTTCAAATAAATGATCACCGTTGAGTGCTACAAGATCAGTGTCAACATCTGGATCATATGCCATTCTTGCGATAATCCCAACGCCCAGCTTTAGTCGTACATAGGTTTTAATTACATCGGCATCGGCTGCTGTAAACACAACCCTTGGAGATAAACCTTCATTCATAAAGGCATCATCAAGCTTAGAACGTCCAGTAAAGCCGAATATGTAAGTCACTAACGGATAGCGGGCTATATCTTGAAGAGATAACTTTGATACATGAGTAAGCGGATGACCTTTAGGCACTAGAACGCAACGATTCCATTGATAACAAGGCATCATGACCAAATCATTAAAAAGCTCTAATGCTTCAGTTGCAATGGCAAAATCTACCGAACCATCTGCCGCCATTTCTGCCATTTGCACGGGTGACCCTTGGTGCATATGCAAAGCAACATCTGGATACTGCACAATAAACTTCTTAATAATATCAGGTAATGCATAACGAGCTTGTGTATGAGTGGTTGCAATAGAAAGGCTACCTTTGCGCTCATCACTGAACTCTTGTGCAACTTGTTTGATACTATCCACTTTCCTCAAAATTTCACCGGCAGTTTCTATGATTTTCTCACCTGCGGGAGTGATTCGGGTAAGGTGCTTACCACTTCGCGAAAAAACTTCTACACCCAGCTCATCTTCTAACAACCTGATTTGTTTACTTATGCCTGGCTGAGAAGTGTAAAGACTCTGCGCTGTAGCGGATACATTAAGGTCATGGTGAGCAACTTCCCATACATAGCGCAGCTGTTGCAGCTTCATTGATAGCCTCCGGTCAAGCTAGCTGTTTTCTTTTGAAAAGGAAAAATATAGAGAACATGTTTAGTATGCAAAACGCCGTGTATTCCCTAGCTGATACTGAGAAGCTATGCACAAAATATTATGAACAGCTTCTTAATTGTTACTATATAGTAGTCACTAAGATTACCAGCCCTTCATTCTGGAATAATCATGACTTTAAACATCGTCCAAAGCAGTTATACCTTTAGATGATGGTACATTAGTGTTAGACAAAACATGCCGTTATCAAGCGTGACTATTATAGCCTGATCTTTGTAGCTTATTATTCTTTATGCTTAACAATCATTCGTACAGCTTTCAGATAGAGATAATATACGATAACATGACGCAGAAAATCGGAGCATAATGATGAGAACTTAACATGGCTGTTTTACCTATTGAAAACCTGAATATTCAATCTCAAGAAGTTTTAGTGCCACCAAAACTGCTCAAGAAAGAAATTCCATTGAATGAAGTCGCTGCAAAATCTGTTGCAGAAGGTCGTCAGACCATCAGAGATATTTTAGATACAAAAGATCATAGACTTTTAGTAGTGGTGGGCCCTTGCTCTATTCATGATACTAAAGCTGCTATAGATTATGCTAAGAAACTTAAACGTTTGAGTGAGGAGCTTAGCGATACACTTTATCTTGTTATGCGTGTTTATTTTGAAAAGCCAAGAACAACTGTTGGTTGGAAAGGGCTTATCAATGATCCTTATTTAAATGATTCATTCAAGATTGAAGAAGGCTTATATATTGGCCGTCAGCTATTGCTTGATATTGCAAGTCTGGGTCTAGCCACATCAACAGAGGCTTTGGATCCTATTTCGCCACAATATTTGCAAGATTTAGTCTCATGGTCTGCTATTGGAGCAAGAACAACTGAATCACAAACTCACCGCGAAATGGCCAGTGGTTTATCGTCGCCAGTAGGGTTTAAAAACGGTACTGATGGCGGGCTTGAGGTTGCGATTAACGCATTAAAATCAGTTTCTAGCCCGCATCGGTTTTTGGGGCTTAATTCTCAGGGACAAGTTGCTATTACGCATACAACAGGCAATCCATACGGTCATATTGTTCTCAGAGGGGGTAATGATAAACCAAATTATGATTCAGTGAATATTGCTCTATGTGAAAAAGATCTAATAAATGCCGGGGTAAAACCGAATATTATGGTTGATTGTTCTCATGCTAACTCTAACAAAGATCCTGCTTTGCAGCCTTTAGTAATCGCTAATGTTGCGAATCAGATAATGGAAGGAAATAAATCAATTATTGGTGTAATGATTGAGAGCAACCTCAATTGGGGTAACCAAAAACTTACTACTAATCTAGATGATTTAAAATATGGCGTATCGGTAACAGATGGCTGTATAGACTGGTCCACAACCGAGACCTGTCTGCGTAATATGCGTGATAAAATTAAGTCTATTTTACCGATTAGGCAGCGCAGCGCATAATCTGGTATATTCAGCGCTCCTTCAAAAGGCTTTACTCGGCTATAGCCCTTTACTTTAAAGGGTTAGCATTGAAGAAAACGAGCACCTTTAAGATTAATAAACATATATCGGCATATCAGACATGCCAAATAAGTAAATTGAAGGTAGTATAAAGTAGCAATATCATTGGCTTAGATTATATTGACCCTGAACAATAATAGGCACAAAAATTTCAGCTATGGCACCAATCACCTTGCCTGACCATCCTAACACCAGTACTGCCTTGGAATTCCTTGTAATAACTCTACTTAGCTACTCAATATGATACTTATTGCTAATATACCGCAGTTATACCAGCTTGCTACAGTGTGTCCAATAGAAATAGATGGTTAAAATGCATAGGAGCAAGGGTATATTATGAACATAGTGGGCAATATACTAGCAAGACATTTAAGCGACAGGCCACAAAAAAACGGTACTGATCATCCAAATATGCAACAGTATATGCTACTACCAGGCTATGATGATAAACTTGAGGGCCAGTCTTTATCTGATCGATCGACGACTCACCATGAAAAGGTCGCTGATTCGGTTACAACACAAAATGAAGTTCAGCAAAAAAGCAATAGATTAAAAGCTATTAAGACTAAACTTTTTGGCAAAGTTAAAGCGAAAGATGAACAAGCTAAGAATTATATATCTGGAAATATTGCTGCTTTAACGAATAAATTACAGGTTGAAAATAATACCAATGAACAAGATCGCGAATATAGGTTATTGCATTCTTCATTAGATGAACAATCAACTAAACAGGATCATTTAGGTATTTTGTTAAATAAATTCATTAATAATGTTGGAAGTGAAAAATCAACAGCCTTAGAAGACGTAAAGCAATATATTGAATTTAAAAAAAATGAACTTTGTAAACTAACTCCTGCTATTAATACCATGCTGCAACTTGTAGATAACGACAAATGTGGTGAGGTTATGGAAATAAGTCATGCGCTTGAAACATTAAAAGATACATCTTTGTTAGAGCCAACATATGATAAATTATTTGAAATGCATCATGCTATTACTATATTATCAAAACTAAATAATGACCATGAATTCAGAAATAAATTATTCCTAACATTGCCCATACCAAAAAATAAAACAAGAGAAATATTTATACAATTAATAATAAAAAGTTTTCTTTTTCATAACAAAAAAGAAAATCTAATTAATAGCAGTGTTTTTTTTGAAAAAATATATTCCTATCTATCTGAACCATCAGAAACTAGCAATAACACGGTCATTTCATTATATAGATTTATTTTTTTTGGGGAAATAAACAAACAGCGTATTTTAGAAAACATCACCTCCGGAGTAGAGCTTCAATCATTTTTATCAATATATATCGATTACTTAAATCGAGAAGGGATTACTAAAAAAGCATGTAATCTTAGCAAAAAACTAGAGAGTCTAGACCCTGAAAATCAATTATGTCAATCAAATATAGAGCAAGCAAACCAGCTAGTATCAGGTATTGAGTTCTTAAATGATCTAGAAGAAAATCTTAAAAGAAATATTAGGCATGAGCAAAGCGAAGGGGTAAATATTCTAACAAAGGAAATGATAAAAGATCATACTAAATTGCTAAATGATTATATTCATATTATTGATAGAGTATATGCTAACTATGATGATCATAGTTCTGAGATAGAAAAAGCTTTTCAGGTTCAGGATGAAATAATGTATAAAATCTCCTCTAGCATTGATTCTGTATCTCAAGTTATTGGACATGATGAAATAAAACATTCTGATTCTTTCATAAGCAATGATAGCATCCATATTTCTGATATAAGAGAGCATAATTTTTCAAATGCGGAAGTTATATTAGAAGCTAACCATAAAAAAGTATTTCATTATTTTTTAAATGGAGGTGTTACTAAATCTAAGTGTATAGACTTATTATCATCGATAGTATCCTATCAAATATCTTTATCTGTAGCAAAAAATGATGAAGACTTTCTTGCCAATATTTCATTAAAGGAGATTAAGAAAATACAGAATAACCTTATTAATGAGAAACAAAAAATTAATAAAGAAATACAGTCAAAAAACAAAAACTGGATAAGAAAAATATTCCGCAAGAAAAAGTTTAACCGTGAAATAAATATAAACAAAACTGCCATTGAGAATATTAGTAAAACTCAAAATTATCTTGATGTTATTTATAATGTAATGTTTACTAAAACATCATTTAAATCTACTCTAGATAGTTTGTTAAATCATCTTGAGATATTTGAAAGTAACCAAAAACAAAACCCTATTGCTGACAGTGTGCAGCAAATTAAAGCACTCTGCACTAAGTTATTAACCAATATAGATCATAGCAATCCATCTATAGCTGAAGAGGATAAGGGTGTATTAGGAGTAGAAAGTATTATAGATGTTAACAACATGATTGATGAAAAAGATATTGCTAGTAAAATAAATAAGGGAAAAAATAGAATTAAAACTGCTAAGGAATGTATTAAGAAAACAAAAGCTATTTTAGATATTTCTTCTTATTTAACTGGAGATGATAGCTATAAAGACAACATAAAAAAAGTAAATACTGCTCTTGCTAACTATAATAAGTCTATTTTAGATTACCAAGCAGGAAAAGTAAGCGATGTTCATGTTTTAACCATAGCAATTAATGCGTATATAGAAGCTAAATTATTAAGTAATAACATTGTCAAAGATAATGTTGCTTTTAATGGAAAGAAGACAACCGCTCTAAGTATTGAAGCACTTAGAAAACTATTAAATATGGTTGAATGCAGAAGGGATTTTATTGGTAAATCTATTGTGCTAGCCAAAATATTTTCAGAAAATGAGCTAGAAAATAGACTGATTAAAGATTTTTCTATTCAAGATGAAAGTGTATTTGATGATAATAAAAATCATATAAAAGAGATACTCAAGTTAAAGAATGATAATCAAAATGCAATCATTAACTACTTAAAAGCAATTGAAAATGATTTTAATGCTTATATTGAAGATGAATTGAAGGGGAATAATGATAGGGTCAATAATGAATTAAACAGCCCTGAAGAAAATGAAATGATAACAAATGAAAAAATTAATCGTTATTTGATGGATATTGAGAAATCATTTCTAGGCAATTATTTTGATGTTGATTTAGATAACAAATTAATTTCTCTTAAGTCAATCAAATTACCGGAACATGAAAGAGAAAAAGTTATAACCAAATTGAAAGAAAAAAAACCAGGGAAATTGATTCCAGAAAATTTTCAAGAAGCATATATTAAGAATATTGAAATCATTGAATTCTTTGATGATAATCCAGAAGATTTTTATAATGCTGAGCTATTTATTGAAAAACTTAAAAAGGAAATCAATCACCAATCATCTTTACAAGATAAAATGACATCCTACCTGCTTCATGCACCAGAAACATGGCCCGATATATTTTGTTATAAAGGATCAAAAAAATATTCCAACGTTACAATTAAATCACCTAAATTTGGCAATTATTTATCATCTAAAATAGTAGAATTTCAAAAAAAATTATTTCTACAACTATGTGGCGCTGCGTTACCTATGATAGATATTAATTCATTGAGGTCACGTTACGAGGAACGAGTCAACAGAATAAAAGATAAACATAAAAATGAACGTGTGGATTATATAAAAGAATTAAACACCATTAAAGATAAGATTGAAAAGGATTTTCTAGTCACAGGAAAATCAAAAAAAATAGCGATTATAAATAATGCTATAGCTGAAATAGAGAGAATATCTATTGAGGATAAAGAATTCACCTCATTAATTAAAAATAAACTAGATAATGCATTTAATGCATTTAATAAAACGCTTCCATGGTATAGTTTAACAGATTCTAAATATAATTTTGAGCTAGCAACCTTATGCGATAAAGGATATACTGCTCCTAGGTCCAGATAAGAAAAATACTTCTTTTTAGGACTTTACATCGCTATAGCATCAAGTCAGCACATCAAAGATCAGTGCGGATTCTTGTGAACTCTAGATAAAAGATAAGCCGACCACTTGGCAGAATAAACGACCTGAATTTACTGCAACTATGTTAGTTTGCTAGCCTACTCCTAATCAATAATTTTTGCTAAGGGAATTTCTTCCCAGTGAATTAACGGAAATAGGCAGTCGGGCTAACTGCTCATTTTTAACGCTTTGAATTTTCTTAATGTTTTAGCTACTTTTTCCTATTACTTTATGGTGGTAAAAGTAGTTTTCAGATAGTAAGGAGCACCTGTTTCTTCTAGATACTTTTGATATAATATAGCTTTTTCTGATGTCTGCTTTACTAGGTACAGCAGAATCCTTGTCATATTAGGCTGAGCATTACCACTATAGTAAATGAAATAAGAAATAAGTGGTTTCATCAGCAAAGATACTTATAATCACAGTACATTATATTCCCATACTTAGATAAGGAGTCACAATTGGATTATCTTCTTTACCTTCTTGATTATGTATCGTTCCTTGCAAAAACAGTAACGCTAATAGGAGGGTTTTTGATTATTATTTCGGCAATATCTCTTGCTGGAAAAAAAGCAAAAAAGTCAAATAAAGGGCATCTTGAGATTCATAAACTCAACGATCATTTTCAACAAATGAAAGACAGCTTTCATCATATACTGATGAACAAAGATCAATTAAAAAAACTTCATAAGGAGGAAAAAAAAGCAAAAAAAGAAAAAAGCAATGACGATACTGAAGTTAAACCAAATGTCTTTGTTATTGATTTTCAAGGAGACATCAAAGCAAGTGCTGTTACTTCCCTTCGTGAAGAAGTCACCGGCATATTGGGGGTTGCTACTCAGCATGATGAGGTCATCGTTAGGCTAGAAAGTGCGGGAGGGCTGGTACATGCCTATGGCTTGGCTGCATCACAACTGTGTCGCATACGCAGTAAAGGCATTAAACTTACCATTACGGTTGACAAAGTGGCCGCTAGTGGTGGTTATATGATGGCGTGTACTGCCGACAAAATTCTGGCTGCTCCTTTTGCCGTAGTTGGTTCTATTGGTGTGATGGCTCAACTACCTAATTTCAATAAAGTCCTTAAAAAAAATGATGTGGAATTTGAACTGCATACGGCAGGTGAATTCAAGCGTACCCTCACTGTATTTGGAGAAAATACTGAAACTGGACGAGAGAAATTCAAACAGGATATTGAAGATACCCATGGCTTATTTAAGCAGTTTATCAGGGGTAATCGAGATCAAGTCGATATTGAAAAAGTAGCCACAGGAGAAATTTGGTATGGCCAACAAGCTGTTGATATGAAATTGGTTGATGAGCTTATGACCAGTGATGAATATATATGTCAGCGATCTGAGCATGCTAATATTATTCGTGTTGCTTACATTATCAAGAAAAATATTACTGAAAAATTTGGTATGGCAGCCCATTCTGTCATTGATACCACCTTAATTAAATGGTGGGAACGATTAACTACAGGGCGTTTTTTTTCTTAGCAATGGGTTATACTAACCGCTGTTTTCTAACAGCCGTAATGAGCATGGGTAGTCGACCCCCAGCTACGGCGAAATGATGAGTAATAGCAGGGCTACCGCTTAGTGCTAATGTTGAGAGAGTTAGCGCAATAGCGTGGTTAAAACATTCAATTCGTATTAGACCTTGCTATTACTGATGATACTGTTAGGCTAATTTCAACGTTAATAATAAAAACAAAGGAATATTTATGGCTGCTAAAAAAACGATGAGTGATAGTCAAGCTGATGCAATAGCAGCGGTTGTACTTATTGTTGCTACTGTAGCAATAGCCGTCTTTTGGGTGAGTAATCAATAGGTCTGAAAAACAGGCCGTTGATATGGCAATATATCAAGAAGCACATTGCTTGCTAGGAAAAGTAGTGTTGAATCGATTCTGAACCTTCGGCTATATCATTGGATGCATATCTAATTTATAGCCCGTGCCATCTTTAGCTTGATAGCCTTCACACACCCACAGTCCTGGTGCTGCCACCATATCACCCATAATAAATAAAAAGGGTATATCCTGCCTAAGCCAAGGAGGAATATGAAAATCCTGCAGCCAACGTTTTATCGTTTTTCTTCCAGACCGCCCAGCAACGGCAACCTTCATTCCAGAATCAATCATATCTCTTGTACGCAGTTCGATCAGATGGTCATGAGGTAGTGCTAAACAGTTCTTTTCATTTTCATTGGCCTCTCTAAGCCGTAAATAGCCAAAAGGTGGATAAGCATACTCAGACTGCTGCGACCAGTTCCAACAATGAACTGAAATACAATCGATAACTGGTTGTGACTTACTGGCAACCAAAAAGCCCTGATGTCGGCGTAACTCACAGTCTGACCAACTAAGTAATGGGCAGGCATCACCTCGAGCAGATATTATTTCTGTAAACACTTTTTCAAGTAGGTCTCTATTAGGAATAGGTAAGCTCTGCTTTTTTAGCCAGTATCTGACCACTTGTTGTTGAATCAGCGGTTTTAATTTGATTAATCTTGTAATATTAAGCAATGGCTTATTGCCTAGCAACCATTGAGGTCGTGTCTGAATAACGGCATCTGTTAGTTCAATAACAGAGTTTCTAAGCTGTTCATTAACCTGAAATGACTCTTTAGCAAGCACAGCTAGTCGTTGAGATGCACCAGGCCAACGCTGTTCAATAACAGGTAATAAAGCATGCCTGATGTAGTTTCGAGAGAACCGTCGATCATCATTAGACTCATCATGAATATAAGCTAGCTGGTGGCAGCACGCATAAGCCTCTATATCTGTACGTGATACCGATAACAACGGTCTAAATAATACCCCCTTACCAAGAGGACGTGATGAAGGTATACCTGACAGGCCATCAATGCCCGTTCCTCTGAACAATCGAAATAGCAGTGTTTCTGCCTGATCATTCATATGATGTCCTTGTAGCAAGCACTCTTCTTTAGCCAGTTCATCGTGAAAAACTTTATAACGTGCCGATCGCGCCGCTTGCTCAAGTCCAGCGCTAGAGGCTTCGCTTACAGCTACGCTAAAAATTTTTAGCGGTACCAGCCAACGATCACATACTAACTGACAATGCTTTTCCCATTGTTGGGCATGCTCACTTAAACCATGGTTAATATGTATGGCTTTCAGCCTGTCTATGACACCTGCATTTCTTAAAGCAACTAAGCCATGTAGCAAGACCGTTGAATCAACACCACCACTATAGGCGACAATAAATGAAGTCTCTGGCCTAAGCCCAAGCGAAAAACGCAGGGCTTCAGTGACATGGCAGTCCATGGTTAGGAAAGCATTCCGTACTGTCTGATTTTTTTATAACGTTGCTCTAGCAAAGCGCTTGAATCCAACTCCATTAACATAGCCAGTTCTTCACCTAATACAACCTTAAGGTTTTTTGCCGCTTCTGCGGCATTTCGATGAGCGCCACCAAGAGGTTCTGATACTAACCGATCTACTAGTTCTAGTTGTTTTAATCGCTCTGCTGTAACACCCATAGCTTCGGCTGCGGTAGAGGCATAGTGAGCTTTTTTCCACAGAATAGAGGCACAACCTTCAGGGGATATTGTGGCATAAATAGAGTATTCCATCATCACCATACGGTCGCAAACACCAATAGCTAATGCACCACCAGAGCCACCTTCACCAATAACAGTGGTAATAATTGGTACCTTAAGGCGCGACATAACTGATAGATTCCAAGCAATAGCTTCACTTTGTCCGCGCTCTTCTGCTCCAATTCCAGGGTAAGCGCCCGGGGTATCAATAAAGGTCATAATTGGCATATTAAAACGTTCAGCCATCTCCATTAATCGGCAGGCTTTACGGTAACCTTCCGGTTTTGGCATACCAAAATTGCGGCGTACTTTATCTTCTATTTCTCGGCCTTTCTGGTGACCAATCACCATAATCGGATGACCATCAAATCGGGCAATACCACCTACTAATGATGGGTCGTCAGCATAATGTCTATCACCATGAAGTTGATCAAAATCAGTAAAAATATTCTCAATATAATCTAGTGTATAAGGTCGACGAGGATGGCGAGCCAACTGAGTTACTTGCCAAGAAGAAAGGTCAGAAAAGATCGACTCAGTTAGCGTATTGCACTTAGCTTGCAGAGTTGTAATCTCTTCTGAAATATTGATTTCAGCATCACTACCAACCAATCGAAGCTCTTCTATTTTAGCTTCAAGCTCGGCAATTGGTTGCTCAAAATCCAGATAGTTTGGGTTCATAACATCAGCTTACTCAATCAAACAGCCCTGCTGTCAGCAACAGCAAGGCGAGTCAATGTTTAAACCGGTAAAAATACGAGAATACCGCTTTAAAGTCGAGGAAAAAAAGTAGTCAATAGTAAAAAAGATGCGGTTAATAACAATTAACCCTAAAGGGTATTGGCATTACATGCGCTAAGCAATCCTTACAAGGTGTAAAGCCGTACAGCAAAAAAGCATTTAAATGGTACTATATTTTCATTAATCTATGGTAATTAAAAAAATAATAACGATATTAACGATGAATGCAATAAATGATGTTAAATGCCTGCCTGCTGCCCCCGTGTGGCGATGTCTTGCAGCTATAGTATATGATGGCCTTCTCGTGCTGGCCATACTGATGCTTATTGGTTTTATTAATCTGGCTATTCATCTCACCCTTTATGATGGGATGCACCTGAGAATAATGATAGAACGTGGGTACACCTTAGATGGGCTCAGTTTTTATATCGCTCAACTCTTAGCTATCTTCTGTTTTTTTGCTTTTTTTTGGCGAAAAAAAGGTCAGACTCCAGGCATGCAAGCATGGCGTATTTGCATTATTAATGATCAATTACATGCGTTGACGTATAGACAAATAATTATGCGTTGGCTGATAGCCGTTCCATCATTACTGCTCTGCTTTATTGGCGTGCTATGGATGAAAATAGATTCAGAGCAAAAAAGTTGGCCTGATAGGGCATCAAAAAGCAGAACGGTATTATTGAATAAGTCCGTAAACTAAACTTGGCACTAATTGGCAAACTTTACGCGGCTCTTCTCAGTAATATACCGCCGATACCTATACAGATGATTGCTGGTGCCAACACGGCTAATATGGGAGGAAAACCAAACACCAAGCTTGATGGGCCTAGTAAATTCTGAGTGATCATAAAAACTACCCCAACAATCACACCGGAAAAAATTCTCAACCCCATACTAACTGAGCGCAACGGACCAAATACAAAAGAAATACCCACTAAAACCAACGAAAAAATAGACAACGGTTGTAATATTTTTTTCCAAAATGCAAGACGATACTCACCACTATCAAGTCCTTGTCCTGCCAAATAATGAATATACGTATTCAAGCCAGTCATAGATAATGCTTCTGGTTTTACCACAACAACTTTAAGCAGCTTTGTGGTTAGACTGGTTTGCCAAGGCTCAATCGCTTTATTTTCAGTCACAAAACGTTTGCCATCAAAGTGTGTTTTTTTTACACCTTCAAGTAACCAGTAATCCCCCTGAAAAAGGGCGCGTTTGGCGAAGACAAAGTCTTTCAAGTGATGATGGTTGTCAAAACTATAAATCGTGATGCCATATAATACACCGTTAGGCTCAACAGCATTAAAATACATGTATTCATTGCCCTCACGATGCCATATGCCTTCGCCAGTATACACTCCATCTGTAGAGCGAGCGATCGTACGGCGAGTTTCAGCCACCTGCTCAGTTACTGGAGCAAAGTACTCACCCAATAAAATACCAATAAAAATGAGTACTAGAGCAGGTTTCATTGCTGACCATACCATTCGCCACAACGACACCCCTGCAGCTCTCATAACAACAAGCTCACTACTGGATGCCATATTACCTAAACCAATAAGACAGCCAATAATCGCCGCTGATGGGATAAATAAATAAAGCTTATGCGGAATAAGCAATACGGTATAAATCAATACCTCCATAATGCCATAGTTAGCACGTATATCGCTCAATTGTGTTAAAAAAGCAAACATAGACTCAAGAAAGACCAGTCCAAACAAGACAACAAACATTGCCCCCAACACATTCCGGGCTATATACCAGTCCAGCTTACGCACTAACTGCTCTCCTTTTAGCTATGGCAAATCTGGCGGGTTCATAAAAATAAATAATTAATGCCAAGCAAAGATAAACGACATGAATCCACCACATACCCCAAAGTGACGATATTTGACCATCCGCTACAGCACCACGGAGGGCAATTAATGTCATAATATAAAATAGATACAATAAAAGTGCAGGCAAGAGTTTTACAAATCGCCCTTGGCGAGGGCTTACCCGTGCCAGAGGGATCGCTAGCAGTACAATGATGGGCACCAAAAAGGGTAATGACAGTCTCCACTGGAGTTCCGCTATATACCTTGGATCATTAGAGCCCAATAACGCTGTTGTCGGCAATGCTTGCTCTCGTGCTACTGCTTCAGGAACTTTATGATTCGGCATTTTTAAGCCATAAGTTTTGTATTTTATTGTCGTGACGTTTGGTAAACCTGGAGTTAGGTCATAGCGATAGCCATTGTGTAATATTAAATAACGTACGCCTTCTTTTCGCGTAGTGAGATTGGCTGTATTTGCAAGTACGAGTGTTATCGACCCCGTTTTTTCATTGCTGGCCGTTCGATTGGCAATGAAGACCTGTTCCATTGTTTTTTTATTATTGCTAAGTGACTCAGCATAAGTTGTCCGAGAACCATTACCTAATACTTGAAAACGGCCAGGTACCATTGTATCAAAAGCGGTGAGCGTATCTTGCTTTGCAAGAATAGACTCTACTTGATGGATTCCCATCGGAGCGACATACAAACTCAGTATACCTACGACTACCATCACAACACATGCAGGACCCATAGTGAGTTTTAATAATTGATTTTGACTCAAACCACAGGCACTAAATATGCTCATTTCATTGTCTACATAAAGCCGACCATAGGAAAGAATAATCCCTAAAAATAAACCCAACGGTAAAATCATGACTAAAAATTCAGGAATGCGGTAGGCCATAATTAAAAACAAAAAATCGGCTTTTATCTGACCCTCTGCCGCCTGCGTCAGATAATTAACAAAGCGACCACTCATTAAAATTAACAAGACAACCGATGAAACGGCCAGCAATACCTGCAACACTTGTTTAGATAAATACTTAAATATGATAAAAGGCATGTTTAAACATTGTCATAGAGAAGAGTCATTATTCAATACACTATCATATCAGTGATAATAATCGCACTGCATCTTTTTACTAAGGGCATCTGTCAAATATGCAACTTACAAAAAAATAACAGTACAAGTGAGTATTTTTTGGAAATACTTCGGAAACATGTTCACATCGGCGCTAAGCTCTGATCAAATAGCACCTCTTACCTGCTCTAAATCCATTACACTTTTTACTCTATTATATGCATGACGACCCAGGCTGAAAGACAATGCAAAGTGATGCTCCAAGTCGAAAGGCTGTGTCAATGTAAGCTATGCCGTTAATGCATAACTAGTTAAAAGGTATAGTGGGTGTCACCATTGTACATGCCGTTTTTTTGGAGGACGTATGGAATTTGTTGTTAAAAGCGGAACTGCTGACAAACAAAAAACAGCCTGTTTGGTTGTTGCTGTTGACAAAACAGTTCAATCACCTAGTACGCAATCTATAGATAAACTCGCTGACCACCTGATCACAATGACATTAAAACGTGGAGATATGTCATTTAAAACAGGAGAAACTCTACTTTTACCCCACGTCCCTGGTGCGCTATGCGAACGACTATTGATGGTGGCTACTGATAAGAATAAACCGCTATCAGAACGGGCTTATAAAAAATTGATTAGCAGCACATTGGCTACGTTAAAGGCCACAAATGCTAAAGAAGCCGTTGTTATTCTTGATGATTGCAACGTTGAAAATAGAGATATCTATTGGGTTACCCGTCAGCTAGTTGAAGTGATTGAGTATAATCTATATCAGTTTGATGAATTCAAAAGTAAAAAAACAGAACAGCCGGTTGTTGCTTTAAAAAAAATCACTCTTCTAACAGATAAGCAATCGGTCACTGCTGTTAGATCAGCAATTTATCAAGGTAAAGCCATTGCCAATGGGCGTAATGTGGCTCGAACATTGGGGAACCTGCCTAGTAATATATGCCATCCAACGTACCTAGCAGATCAAGCCAAAGCGCTGAGTAAACAGCACCAAAAATTGACCACTAAAGTGCTCAACGAAAAACAAATGGCTGCATTGGGTATGCACTCCTTGCTATCTGTCAGTGCAGGCTCTGATCAGGAAGCAAAACTGATTATAATGGAGTTTAAAAATGGCAAGAAAAGTGCCAAGCCTACCATTATCATCGGTAAAGGTATAACCTTTGATAGCGGCGGAATTTCGTTAAAGCCAAGTTTGGCTATGGATGAAATGAAGTTCGATATGTGCGGTTCTGCCAGTGTCTTCGGCGTAATGAATACTATCATTGAATTGGATCTTCCTGTTAATGTGGTTGGTATAGTGGCTGCGGCGGAAAATATGCCTGGCGGTAAAGCCAGTCGACCGGGTGATATTGTAAAATCTATGTCTGGCCAAACCATTGAAATTCTAAATACTGATGCTGAAGGTCGGCTGGTTCTTTGTGATGCCTTGACCTACGCTGAGCGTTACAAGCCTGAAGCGGTGATTGATATCGCAACCCTTACCGGTGCCTGTATTATTGCTTTAGGCCATCACAACAGTGGCTTGCTTAGCAATAATGATAACCTTAGCCAGGCATTACTTGATGCCGCTAAAGAGTCCGCTGATAAAGCATGGCTATTGCCCATGGGGGAAGAATATCAGGAACAACTGGATAGTAACTTTGCTGATATGGCTAATATTGGTGGCCGTGCAGCAGGTACCATAACCGCTGCCTGCTTCCTTTCACGTTTTGCAAAAAACTACCCTTGGGCGCATCTTGATGTTGCCGGAACTGCCTCCTTTTCAGGCAAGGCTAAGGGTGCCTCGGGCCGCCCAGTGCCTATGCTGGTTCAGTATTTGTTAAATAAAGTAAATAACGGTTAAAAAAACAGCTAGCCTTTTTAGTGGCAAGTCACTCTCAAAGGGCTAGCTAGCAGCTTATCTCAATCATTTTTTTAACTACGTTATTGCGCTGACCATCTAATGTATTGAAGCTCCTCGCAATAGCTCTGTTATTACTCATTATTCAGCCTTGTGCTAGAGTCCAGCGCTCACCGGAGTCAATCACTTGTTTTTTGGTGGGCAGAACCGATTAGTCGGTATTATCGGTGGCGCTATCTCCTTTTTTTTGCTCTGTTTCTGCCTGTATTTCACTGGGTTCTTGCAGGTTTAATGATTCCACATGCTTTTTTTTAATCAGGTCATCAAAATTCTCTGGAAGGTCAACTTCCATTTCATCTAGTTCGGCGAACAAGTTTTCAGCAGTCAATGCTTGGCTTTCTTCCTCTGTTTCCTTGACCTGTGTCTGCTCAGGCTCAAGATCTTCTAACATATCAGTCTGGCTTTCGAGTTTTTTGGCTGTTTCTTCAAGGTTGCGAATATCTGACAACGAGGGTAGTTCATTCAGGTTTTTCAGATTGAAATAATCGAGGAAATAGCGCGTAGTTGCAAACATGGCTGGGCGGCCAGGAACCTCACGGTAACCAACTACTCGCACCCATTCTCGCTCTTGTAATGTTTTAATAATATTACTGCTAACACTAACCCCTCGCACACCTTCAATTTCACCACGGGTAATAGGCTGACGATAGGCAATTAGTGCCAATGTTTCCAGCAAAGCACGGGTATAACGCTGGGGTTTTTCTTCCCACAAGCGACTAACCCATGGTGCCACCGCCTGCTTAACCTGAAAACGATAACCAGATGCCACCTGCTTTAATTCAACACCACGGTGTTTGCAATCGTTTGCAATAGCCTTTAGGGCATATTCAATGTCTGTGATACTGGGGCGCTCTGATTCAGCAAACAATAAGGCCAACTGATCAATCGTCAACGGTTTGCCACTGGCCATCAAGATGCCTTCAAGAATCAGTTCAAGCGCTGGCCCTTGTGGATCAATGATCCAGGGAGTGTTTGAGTTAATGTTTTTTTCAGCAACAGGTTGTTCAATGTAGTCAGGCTGTTTATTCTCAGTATCCTCATTGGTATCATTCATTACTTATTCAACCCGCAACTTTACATGAATAGGTCCATAAGGCTCACTTTGAACTAACTCAATGAGCGATTCTTTAATCAGCTCCATCACAGCCATAAATGTAACAACAACACCTAATCGACCTTCTGTAAGGCGATATAAAGCAACAAAAGGAGTAAACCGCTGTGATGATAATAAAGACAAGACATCACTCATGCGCTCACGCACAGAAAGTGTTTCTTTTTCAATCTGGTGGTTTTCAAACATATCTGCTCGACGCATTACTGCGGCCATGGCTAATAAAAGCTCTTTTAAATCCACGACAGGTTGTGCTCTAGCCAACTCAAAGTCAGGTGCCTCTGAATTGGCAATATAAGTATCGCGCCCTACTCTAGGCAAATCATCAAGGTCTTCCGCCGCTTTTTTAAAGCGCTCATACTCTTGTAGCTTGCGAATTAATTCTGCCCTAGGGTCATGTTCGTCTTCATCGCTTTCTTCTGAGCGAGGCAGTAATATGCGGGATTTTATCTCTGCTAGCGTTGCCGCCATGACTAAGTACTCAGCAGCTAATTCAAACTGGGTTGTCTCCATTAACTCAATGTAATTCATATACTGATAGGTGATTTCAGCGACTCGAATGTCAAGTATATCCATATTGTTTCGCTTGATCAGATACAATAATAGATCAAGAGGCCCCTCAAAAGCTTCAAGAAAAATCTGCAAAGCCTCCGGTGGAATATAAAGATCATCTGGCAACTTGGTTAGCGGTTCTCCTTTTAACAAGGCAATAGTACGCTCTGTAGACTCAGTTACTGCTATATCTGGAAGGCTGCTAGCAGCATTTATAGTACTCATCTATAATCAAGTCCTATGGCTTCTCGGATTTCCCTTAGCGTATTCTGAGCTTCATCACGCGCAACTTCACTACCCTCTGCAATGATATTCTTTACGACATCGGGATTACTTTCCAGTTCCAAGGCTTCTATTCTAATAGGCTGAACTTCTTCAATCACCGTTTCAATCAGGGGTTGCTTACAGTCAAGGCAACCAATGCTGGCATTTTGGCAACCTACCTGTACCCATTGTTTTTGTTTATCATTTGAATACACTTTATGCAATTGCCAGACCGGACATTTTGTCGGATCTCCAGGGTCATTACGTCTTATCCGTGCTGGATCTGTTGGCATACGACGAATTTTTTTGTTGATTTGGTCTGGTGTATCCCGCAAGCTAATCGTATTATTGTCAGTATTAGACATTTTTTGTCCATCTAACCCCGGTACACCAGCATACGTTGTCAGTAATCCCTGAGGTTCTGGTAGGATCACCTTTCCTGTCCCTTCAAGATAGCCCAATAAGCGCTCTTTATCCCCTAAGGTCATGTTGCTTTGCTCTTTTAGCAAGGCCTGAGCTGTTTTAAGTGCTTCTTCATTACCCTGTTCAAGATAACGTCTGCGTAATTTTCGATACAGTACGCCTGTTTTTTTACTCATTTTTTTAATTGCGGCTTCAGCATTACTTTCAAACCCCGGTTCTCGACCATAAAGGTGATTAACTCGACGTGCAATTTCACGGGTGATTTCTATATGGGCTTCTTGGTCCGCCCCAATAGGTACATAGCCTGCTCGATAGGTTAAAATATCGGCGCTTTGAAGCAGCGGGTAGCCGAGGAATCCGTAGGTAGACAAGTCTTTCTCGCGCAGTTTTTCTTGTTGATCTTTGAAGCCAGGCGCGCGCTCTAACCAAGAAAGTGGAGTGATCATTGAGAGTAATAAATGCAGCTCAGCATGTTCAGGTACTTTCGATTGGATAAATAAAGTGGCCGTACTGGGGTTAATACCGACTGCCAACCAATCAATTACCATATCGTAAACACGCTGTTCTAGGTATTTCGCCTCTTCATAATGCGTGGTGAGCGCATGCCAATCTGCTACAAAGAAAAAGCAGTCGTACTCATGTTGCAATGTTAACCAATTTTTTAAAACACCATGATAATGGCCAAGATGCAATCGGCCAGTAGGTCGCATACCCGACAACACTCGCGACTGGGGGTCTACAGCGCTCAAACGAGCCTCCCTTAATGATATACTTTAGCCCGAATAGTTTAAGAATCGGTTCTTGTGCTAATTCTCCCCAGAACAACACGTTTACTGCGTGATAGCCAAAACCGCTTATAACCTATCCGTGATAACGAATTTAAAGAATAGGGTACGATAGATTATTGTTATAGGAAAGAGCAGAACGTCTCTGTAGCCTTTGACGTACTTAAGCACAACCTATATTAATCTTTAGTGCTGTATATTATGCATTGCTTACCTTCAGATGATGTCTTGCAGTACCTTACTATTGATATGCTTATGGAATACTCCTAATTATTGTTATCCAATTAACCTCTCTGCTTTAATTTAGTGCTGTTGCTTAAATCTGGTGATATTTTTCTTAAAGCCCTAAAGTAGAGATATCACCTCTACCTTTGCGAATCAACTCTGGTCTATCGCTTAGCAAGCTAACAACTGTGGTTGGCTCTATGCCACAATAACCGCCGTCAATGATCAGATCAAGCTCTGTTTCAAGTAATTGACGTATATCGTAAGGGTCAAGTATTGGTTCTTTATCTAAGGGAAGTTGCAATGTTGTGCTCATAAGCGGACCATCAAGTGCTGCTAATAGCGCTTGGGTAATCGTACATTTAGGAACTCTTATGCCAATTGTTTTCCGCTTAGGATGCATCAGACGTCTAGGTACTTCACGGGACCCTTTTAAAATAAAAGTATAGGCGCCAGGTGTGTGTGCTTTTAACATACGGTACTGACTATTGTTGATCTGCGCATACACTGCAATTTCAGAGAGATCCCTGCATACGAGAGTGAAATTATGATTATCACTTATCTGACGTATATTTTTAATACGATCAATTGACTTTTTATCGCCAATGAGGCAACCGATAGCATAGGCCGAATCCGTTGGGTAGGCAATAATACCGCCGGATCGAATAATGTCCACTGCCTGATTAATTAATCTTGGTTGCGGAGTGTCTGGATGAATCTTAAAAAATTGGCTCATTGCATTATATTTTAAGTTAAAAATAGCCTCTCTCAGACTAATGGTTCAGCGCTGATATACTAGCACTTAATTTTTAAGTTAGGACGGACTAAAAAAGTAGCAAGTTTACCAGTCGTCCCATACCGGCGTAAGCTGTTTGGGCAATGGAGGAAAACGTCCTAACTCAACCCATGGGTTATTAGGAGAATGAAAATCGCTGCCTTGAGATGCTTTCAGATCAAAATCTTCACAGAAGCCTGCCAGTTGTTGAACTTGGCTATTAGAGACATTGCAACCGACCACCTCCAATGCTTGCCCGCCTGCTAGCTTAAAATCATTAATAAGTGCTTGCAACTTCACTCTTGTCATACCATATTTCATGGGGTGAGCTAGTACTGGCACTGCTCCTAATGCCCGCATACGGGCTACCCCCTGAGCCATAGAAGGCCAGAACCGTTTAAGGTCTCCCAACTTGTTATTACCCAGATATTTTTTAAAAGCACTTTGCTGGTTGCTAACAATACCTTGGTTGACCAGCCAATTAGCAAAGTGGGGACGCCCTACCTGAATATCGGTATTGGCCAAAGAAAAGCCACTCCCTGGCCTTTGTTGAACTGATATTGCCTCAGCAAGCACTTCATTGAACAATGTTTCAGCGGAATAGGCATTCAATTTATGCGCTAGGCGCTCAGCAATATATAAAGCACGTTGACGCCTTGATCGGCCTTGCTCTTGAATAATCGTTTTAAAGTCAGGGTTATTTAGTGAAAAATTCAGACTAACAATATGAATTTCTATACCAGACCATGCCGTTGATAGCTCGATACCTGAAATCAGTTTAGGGCCTGCTGGCAAATCATTAACGGCGTTAAGAAACTCATAGCCAGCAACGCTATCATGGTCGGTGATAGCAAGAGCTGTAATATTATGCTCATGAGCACGTTCATAAAGCTGTATAGGGCTCAAAGAGCCATCAGATGCCGTAGTATGGCAGTGTAGATCAATAAGATTCAATGTCGTGTGTGTTTCCAAAATAAATAATAAGCTATCTTAACATTTTATTTTTACTGGCGCTGTCTGTAACCTTTATCTTATGAATAACTGGTTTATGCTTTGGCTAGCGACTTTTTCTATTTTATGAATTATTAATGGCTAACGAATGAAACAATTGATTGATTTTATCCCACTGGTTGTATTTTTTGTTGTTTACAAAATGGACCCGAGAGTGATTGAAGTGGGGGGGAATACTTACCAGCTAGGCGGGCCTTTCAGTGCAACCTTAGTGTTGATGTTGGTATCCGCTATTGTATACGGCGGTTTACTATTGAAAAATCGCACATTAGAAAAAAGCCATATGGTCACACTTGTTGCAGTATTAGGATTTGGTGGTATGACACTTGCTTTCCATGACGTAGCTTTTCTTAAGTGGAAGGCCCCTATTGTTAACTGGGTCTTTGCTGCAGCATTTCTAGGCAGCCAGTTTATCGGCCAGAAACCACTTATTCAGCGCATGCTGGATCATGCACTAACCTTGCCTGATGAGATTTGGCGACGAGTCAATATGAGCTGGGTCGTATTTTTTATATTCCTTGGTGCAGCTAATCTTTACGTAGCCTTTTCTTTTCATGACATTTGGGTCGACTTTAAAGTTTTTGGTAGCCTGATATTGACCTTTATTTTTGTTATTATTCAATTATTAAGTATCTCCAGGTATATTCGTACAGAGGAAAAGTGATCAATGATATATGCAGTTATCAGCGAAGATGTTGAGAACAGTCTTCCTCTCAGGCAGTCGGCAAGACCTGCCCATCTTGCCCGACTAAATAAACTAAAAGCTGAAGGGCGACTGCTATTGGCCGGGCCTTGCCCAGCTATTGACAGTAATGAACCAGGCGAGGCTGGTTTTACTGGTAGCCTTGTTGTAGCTGAATTTTCAAATTTTGATCAGGCTCAAGCATGGGCTGATGCGGATCCTTTTGTTGAAGCAGGCGTTTATCGCAACATCACTGTTAAACCATTTAAGAAAATATTGCCGTGAAATCAATGCAAAAAAAATATATTTTTATGTTGGTTGGTCTTTTATTTGCTGGGGCCACCTTTGCCGATAGCCGATATATCACCGATATCATTTATATCCCTATGCGTGCTGGCCCTAGTAACCAGTATAAAATTACCCATCAAGGGTTGAAAACGGGAACCAAAATGGAGGTTATAGATGAAAATGCAGGAAATGGCTACAGTAAAGTCGTTACTCCAAGCGGACTTCAGGGCTATATCAGAACGCAATATTTACTAAAAAACCCTCCTGCTGTACTCCAGCTACCGATGCTTCAGGACAATATTGATCAGGCCATTAAGGAAAAGGCAAAGTTAAGTGAACAATTGCAAACAACCAAAACCCAAGTGCAGCACCTGACAGATAAATTACAAAGCACCAACCTGCAACTCACTACAGAAACTGCAGAACTTCAAAGAATCAAAACGATCAGCGCTGACCCACTGGCTATTGATCAACGCAATAAAAGCTTAGTAGTGGATAATATGCAGTTGCAAAAACGTGTGAAGATATTAGAAACCGATAAAAACCAACTAGCAAAAAGAGATCACTATACATGGTTTTTATACGGTGCAGGCACACTACTTATCGGTATTATTCTCGGCTTAATTTTACCTAGACTTAAAGCGAAGAAAAAACAACCTAGTAACTGGATTTAGTTTCTTTATCACATGATAGTTATCAAGGTAGGTGCAAAATAATACCAATAGTGTTTTCTAACTATCATAATCAGCTTATGCAGCTGGACTCTAGAGCAAGGCGAAGTAATAAGTAATAGCAAGGCTATTGCAAAAAGTGCCAACGTCGTTAGAAAAAATGATTGGTATAATGCTTAACTTTTTGAGGTATTAATCCTTAACGCTACATAAAAACCATAGGCAGCAGTATATGGATGTGTTGGTCAATCCGTTAATTGAGCAATATTGTGAAGATATGACCAGTGGCGAATCAGCTCTTTTGAAAGAATTGGCTAAAATTACGTATCAACGTACTCGTTATCCACACAATATGTCAGGTCGGCTGGTTGGCCAAACACTCAAGCTGTTAGCAACGCTGACCCATAGTCGCGTTATTCTTGAAGTTGGTATGTTTACAGGTTATGCCGCATTATCAATGGCTGAAGGTATAGCAGAAAATGCAGTAGTTTATTGCTGTGAAACAAACCCACGTGCTATTTCGATAGCGCAATCATTCTTTGATCGCTCTCCCCATGGACATAAAATTAAGGTACTGTTTGGACGTGCACTAGACACAATTCCTGAAATAGCAGAACCTTTGGATATGGTCTTTCTAGATGCTGATAAAAAGGCTTATTTTGATTACCTTGAGTGCATTTTACCGATGTTAAAGCAGGGAGGCATCATTGTCATTGACGATGCTCTATGGCGAGGCCGTGTATTAAGCCCGACTGAAGCTCGCGATCAAGTAATTGCTGATCTTAATAGCCACATTGTTGCACGAAATGATGTAGAAAATGTATTACTACCTGTTCGCCATGGTTTAAATATTCTACGAAAACTGTGAACTGTAGTAGTGTGATTCCTTCAGTAATCACACTACAAATAAAGCTGCATTACCTTCCAGCATACATTACGTCAAGAAATAACTACTTAAAGTAAGCATTATCTCTAATCGTGTGGTCAGTAACATCTCTGACACCACGTAGTTCAGGGATACGTTCCATTAAAGTGCTTTCAACGCCATCTTTTAATGTCATATCAACCATACCGCAACCCTGACAGCCCCCGCCAAATTGAAGAACAGCAACGTTATCCTCTATTTCGACCAAAGTAATCATCCCCCCATGAGAAGCTAAGCTAGGGTTGATCTCTGTTTGTAACACATAATTAATGCGTTCATGCAAGGGGCTATCTTCATTGACCTGAGGCACTTTGGCATTAGGTGCTTTGATAGTTAGCTGCCCTCCTAGCTTGTCTTCGGCAAAGTCAACGACTGCCCCCTCCAGATAGTCCTCGCTGGCACCTTCTACGTAGCAGTCAAAAAGAGAAAGAGCTAGTTTCAGGTCTCCTACTTTTTCTTCCCCTGGCTTACAGTACGCAAGACAAGTTTCCGCACTCGGTGTTCCTGGTTGGGTAACAAAAAGACGTACGCCTATACCTTCTACTGCTTGTTTTTCAAGCAGCTTAGCGAGATATGTCTGAGCAGTTTCAGTAAATGTAATATCCAATTCCAATAACCCCTTTGAAGATTATCCGGTCTATTCTATGCTATACGGAGCTTGCAGAGAATCCCTTAAGGATAAATCAATATTATTCCTGTAGAATACGTTTTAGCTCATACCATTATCCTTTTTAAGGACTGACTTTATTGCGCTTATATGCCATGACGCAATACGGCTAATTATCTGCCTGTTTAGAGGCTGCTAAGCTTTAATCCGTACGGTAACCCAAATATAACCATGCGACAGTTAACTCCAGAACATCACTCAGGCACTATTCTTGCTGTGCTGACTCTCTTTGCTATTGTTGGCCCAGTATCCATTGATATTTTTACTCCTTCACTGCCTGCTGTTACTCAATATTTTGAGACAACCCATGCTACTAGTCAGTGGAGTGTTGGGATATTTATGCTGGGCTTTTCCGCTTCTATGATCATATGTGGCCCTTTAGCGGATCGATTGGGCAGAAAAAAAACACTAATGTATGGGTACACTCTTTATTTGCTAGCCACGATTATCATCCTTCAGGCAGATAATATTTATCTGTTTATTGGGGCACGTTTTTTTCAGGCTCTTTTTGGTTGCTTCGGTACAGCAATTGCCCGAACGATTGCTCGCGATTACTACAACGATACGATGGAAGTTAAAATGCTGGCCTACATCAGTGGCTGCTTGACTATAGCTCCCATGCTTGCACCCATTGCCGGTGGTTTTATTCAAGATTATGCAGGCTGGCGTTACAATTTTGTGACTATGGCCGTACTCGCTATTCTCGCATTACTGGTCTTGCAACTATTGCCTGAGCGACATACGACGACTAAAACAGAGCAATCTCCTAGCATACTTTTGGGGTATCTCACTGTATTAACTGATTTATGCTATCTACGTTTTACCTTTGCTGCAGGGATGGCATTTGCAGGGGCTTTTGTTTTTGTTGTAGGTGCTCCTTTTGTCTTTATTGATCAATTACAAGTGTCTCCAAAGCACTATGGCTTTCTATTTGCCGTGGCTATTGCAGGCTATATAATAAGTGCAGCCTATGTACCGCAATTAAATAAACGCTTTAGCCGGTCAATCTGTTTAAAGCTATCTGGGTTTATATTATTCTTAGGTGCTTTAATATCCTTGCTCAGTGGCTACTTGTCACAAGGGCAATCTATCGTGGGCTACATGGTAGGCATTTTTATCTATGAAATAGGTCTTGGAGTCTATATGCCTGTATGCCAAGCTAGCGCTACAGAGCACATGAAGTCCTATATTGGCACTGCATCTGGCTTAATTTTTTTTATTGAAATGCTGTTAGGCACATTAATTAGTGGTATTGTTGGCTGGTTACCCGCAGCTGGAACCCTTTCTTTAGGAGGAATTACACTGGCTGCTGCTTTATGCTCAATGCTTTGTTTACCTAATACCAATCGTGTTGATTAATTACCATAATAAAGCATTCTCCAATGCAGTGCTGATATTCAGGTGGCCAATAAACTGGAATAGTTAGCAAATAACAATTGATATAATACCCAATAAGTAGATTCGCAATGATTTATTCATTATATACAGTAGTGTGATTGCCAAGATAAGCTGAGGGGGTAATTTATTCAGACGCCCGTGCTTTTTTTAAATAGAAACCGTTGCCCACTTGCGCCGATGCCAAATGTAGATAAAGCTTAAGGATGATAATAACCTTTGGCCTATCTGTACCAGCAAAATGGAGGAAAGCCCTAAACCCATCACTGGACCTACTAGCCAACAACAAGGTAATAAAACCACCCATTGAAAGAAAAATCGAACATACAATACAGTTTTATTAGCACCTGAACCTAATAGCGCCTGAGGCAAAACCAGTGCGCCAGTATCAAGAATAATGCCTATTGTTAACAATTGTAGAGGCAATTGACCTGCTGCAACGAGGGTAGGTTCATGTAAAAAAAGTGATAAAAAGAAAGCAGGTTCCAAGATAAAAGGTAAGCCCAACAAACTCAGCAATATCGTGGTGACTAATAAAGCATCTTTTCCCCATTGCCATGCTCCATTCGGTTCATTAGCTCCTAAACTTTGACTTACCAATGTTGTTGTTGAGATACCTATACCTACCCCCGGTAAAATCAATAATAAAGAGAGTGTGGTTAAAACATGGCTTATTGCCATATCTGCCGTGCCTAACTGCGCAATAACGACATAAAGTAACATAATGCCCACAGCAAACAGGGTTTGTTGAATCGAGTCTGGCAAAGCCAAGTTAATAAGACGCATAAATGCTTTTTTGTTTTGCCATAAAGTAAATAATCCATGGCCTTTGGCAGTCTTCCGTAAGCTTCTTATATTGAGCAAGGTACAGAGGTACATTGATAAACAAGTGCCAACTGCTGCCCCATTTGTACCTAATGCGGGTAGTCCTAGCTTCCCGTAGATTAATAAATAACTGGTTACTGCGTTTAAAATGTGGCTAATCAGTAAAATTTTTAAGAAGCCATGAGGTTTAAAAATAGCATTCCAGTACCCCCTGAAAGATAAATTCATTACAGCAGCCGTCAGGCTCATCACTCGAATCTGGAAATAGGTGATGGCAGCAGTAGAAATGGTAATATCGCTGGTATAGGCCTTTATGATTAAAGGAGCTTCGATAACTAAAAGAATACTTAAAGGCAGAGCAAATATAAAGGCAATTAAAATTCCATGGTTAACAGGCATAGCACACTGCTGGTGTTGACCTTCCCCAATACGCCGGGCAACCTGAGCTTGAACCCCTGAAGATACACCTGCTATTAAGGCTAACGCAACTAACATAGCACTACTTCCAGCACCGATAACTGCAAGCGCATTTTTTCCGATAGGTCCAACCAATGCAGCATCCACTAAACTCATTAAGCTCTGTGAAAGCATAGCGATAATCATAGGGATACTCAGTTTAAGTATCATGCTTGCACGAGGCAGTAACTTCTTAGCGCTGTTCGTCAAAAGGACCTCAGCAAATAGTGGCAAAGGAGCTAATTCTAAGCTGCTTAGTGCTGCCTGTCTGTAGATGATTGAAGAAAAGTTATTGAAGCTAATATAAGCTATTAAACATTCGCTGTATGTTGTTATTGTAGTTTGCTTTTTAGTGAGACAAGCTGCGGGTTTATGCTGGTAATAGTTTTATCTAAGTATAGAGATATTCTTATAAATTTGAATTACAGTCATATATGATTGTATAAAATAAGTTTCCTTATAAGGTTTAAGTATAATTCTTAGTTGTAGCAGTTAAGACTAAACCTAATAGGTACTCTCTGACAAAACCGGTAACTATTAGGGTGCTAGGCAGAGTTCTCTGTATATAAAGGCGTATAAAGCCCAAGCGAGATAGCCTTATGTGCTTGACTTATAATATCTGACTCACTGATAGCAGATAAATCACTCATGCTGTCGATGATATAATAGAGCGGTTGTAAGATATCGATACGATAAGGTGTTCGCAGGGCATCAAGTAGTTCAAAGGGTTTTCGCTGCGGAATGTCACTTTCTAAGGCATGTTTTATCTCAGAGAAACTAGAAAGAATTCCTCCCCCATAGATTCTAAGCCCTTCTTCTGATCGAACTAAACCAAACTCAACCGTCATCCAGTAAAGTCTCGCAAGACAGATGCGCTCTTCTTTACTGGCTGCTAAGCCTAACTGGCCATAAATCTCAGTAAAATTGGCAAATGACTGATGGGTAAGCAAAGGGCAGTGACCAAATATTTCATGAAAAATATCGGGTTCTTGGAGATAATCCAGCTCTTGCCGTGTTCTGATAAATGTCGCTATTGGAAACTTTTTTTCAGCTAATAATGCAAAAAAGCGATCAAAACCAATCAGGGCAGGAACAGCCTCAACACCCCAACCTGTATATTTGGACAGCTTTTTATTTAATTCCCCCAGCTGCGGTATGCGATCAGTTGGTAAAGCCAGCCGTTGAAGCCCTTGTACAAACTCATCACAAGCTCTATTGGGTATCAACTGGAGCTGCCTTTCCATCAGCATACCCCAAGTTTCATTATCTTCCGCTGTATAATGAATAATACCTGCAGCGTCTGGTTTTTTTGCTTTATACTTTGTTGGGCTTTTCATGCGGCCAGCCTTCCATTCCCTTTAATTAATCTAGTTATTTGGGTTATTTCTTAATTTTATAACACTCCTCGACGCACCTGATCCCGCTCAATACTTTCAAACAGCGCCGTAAAATTTCCCTCACCAAAACCTTGATCACCTTTGCGCTGAATAATCTCGAAAAAAATGGGACCTATCTCTGTCTTTGTAAAAATCTGTAATAATAAACCACCATCAGCTGTTGGTGCACCATCTAGTAAAATACCTAGATTTTTTAATTGCTGAACATCTTCTTGATGCCAAGGTAAGCGTTCAGATAGCATATCGAAGTAAGTAGCAGGGGGAGGCTCCATAAAGTGTACACCCGCTTTTTTAAGCATCGCAACAGTGTGGTAAATATTATCTGATGTTAAGGCTATATGTTGAACCCCCTCACCTTTATATTCCTTTAAATATTCTGCAATCTGACTTTTGTCATCAGAGGATTCATTGATAGGTATTCTGATCTTGCCACAGGGGCTTGTCATGGCTTTTGACTTTAAACCGGTTAATTTTCCTTCAATATCAAAATAACGAATTTCTTTAAAATTAAAAAATTTCTCATAATAAGCAGCCCATTCTGCCATATTTCCCTGATAGACATTATGTGTTAGGTGATCAATCGAGGTCAGGCCTACATTAATAGTTGACTGCCCTACCCCTTCTATAGGGACAAAATCCACATCATAAATAGACCCTTTATCACTATAAAGGTCGACCAGATACAATAAACTACCACCAATACCGATAATGGAAGGAATATTAAGCTCCATAGGTCCGCACTGCTCTGGCCCTGGCGTTGCGCCTAAGGCAAGAGCTCGCTCATAAGCATAATGCGCATCTGCCACTCTGATTGCGAAAGAACACACGCAACCTCCATGCTGGTTAGCAAAGTTCTCAGCAAATGAACTATGTTCTCCATTAACAATAAAATTAATATCACCTTGATTGAAAAGTATTACATTCTTAGAACGGTGTCTGGCAATAGCACTAAAGCCGAAGGAGGAAAATAGCGTTTCAAGCTCAGCTGCATGTCCTCCAGCAAACTCAATAAATTCAAACCCATCCGTTCCCATCGGATTGAGATCGGTAATTTTTTCTAGCAAAGAATTATCGTTGGAGTTAACCATACCTAATACACTCCTATTTTAATTATATTTGCTGCACCATTATGCAGCATAAGACGTTTAAATTGCTAGACTAAATTTGATTGGATAAAGCTTATTTTCTGCCTGCTATGATACAGTTATGACGATAATTTTATCATCTGTAACATATAAAATACGTTAATATCATCAGGAATTATCGACCATGAATTACTCTAGTTGTTAAGCGTTGTTGTTGATAATATCCTTCATTTTTATGTAGCGATCAAATGGCGGTCGCTAAGATAGCTTGCAGCAAGTGCAAGGAAATAGAATGCGTTATAAAGTATGGTAAAAATTATACGGTAACTCAGCGCTATATCTGTAAACAGAGTAATACCAATCATATTTTTTACTGCTGTAATGGCATGGACAGCTGGGTTCCAGAATAAGGGAAACAAAGTTACCCTTTTACTGCATCATAAATTCTTGTAGTAGCGTAAAGCAAGCCATTATTTTGACTTTATCGTCATAAAAAAAATCATTTATCTAAAGTCATATATATTGATATATGTATTATGGAATAAAAATACGCCTATTGAATAATACATTGGGTCGCTTTATTAAATAAAGCTAAAACATATAAATTTTAAAATTAATTATTTTTTGATAGTTTTATAATAATCAAGGCTTACCCGTAAATTTTATTATACCTTTAGACCTTTCGTCATGGTCTTGAGTATTCGAAATACTGTCCATAGGATGTGATTATATATTGTAGCTATAAGTCTACAAAAAAAATAAAACCATAACTATTTTAGTTATATAAGGAGTAATTTATGCCCTCTATACCTAGACCTAGCTCAAGATCATCTCAATCACCTCCTCTTAAATCTAATCAAAGATCAAAAAACGATCGAAAAGGAAGTGATACCCCTTCACAAACAAAGATACCTTCTTTTAAAGATCAAAATAAAATATCTAAACCCGTAACAAGCAGAAATATAAACCGATCTAATAAAAAAGATTTTTCAATAATAGATGCTGATATATTATCTATTATAAAATCAGCAACAAGAAACACGATTAACAATCGTGTAGATAAAGCAAAAAAAAATTTAGTTGAGGTTGTTAAGAGTAAATATCCTAAAAACCCTGAATACGTTAAACTTGTCGGCAATCTAACCAAAGCAAACTCACTGGCTGAGCTAACAAAGAAAAAATTGGCTAACCCTGATGTAAAAAATCTACCTCAAGAGGTATTGCATGCACTTGAAAGAGTATTAGTGGCGGAATCAAAAACAGCTATTAAGTTGTGCTCTTATAATATGTTAGTAGGCGCTAAGCTGATCAATGCTAATAAAAAGGGCCATGTTAAAAGTTTTTCCTACAAAAAAGGTAGTAACGAAGACCATTTTATATTGTGTTTGAGGCAATTTATAAATGGTGTTGAAGATAAAACCCACCGAAAACCCGCTCTAATAAATAAAAACAATCAGGGTGATGTAGTTATTCCAGAATTTAATGATAAAAGTAAAAAAACTTATACTGATTTTGGATTAATAAAAGACAAAAATAAAATTAAACTTAATCCATCATCACCATATAGACCTGTAGATTTAGCTTCAAATGATAAGCTAAACCCAGGAGTGGTAGAAAATGCTTTTGATAGTTTATTGAAACTAAACCCTCCAAGAGGGCAATCAAAGTCGCCTTATAAAGTACAAGACTACGAATTAGCATTTAAAGCTCTTGAACAATGCATGTCTACAACAACTAAAAGTGATGAAAAAACAATACAAATGGATGAGTTAGATCAAAATATTAAAGTACTTGCTAATGATGGGGTTACACATAAACTAGAAATAGAAGAAGAAAATGTAATAAAAGCAACCAGCAACCCTATTGAAAAAACATCAGAAATAACTGAAGAAATTATTCCTTTATTCGAACAAGCAGGCATTAATACTGAAACTATCACTAACATGCAACCTGAACAGGTTTGTAATTTATTACTACAAAATATTAACGGTCACAAATCTTTTAATCTAATGAATTTTTATATGCTAGAAGTTAATACCCAAGTCAATAAATGGAGAGAAGGAAAAAACGCTGGTAATAAAACAGCACCTTCATTGTCAGGTATGATGATAGCAAATATTTTTTTATGCGCTGAGAAATTAATAAAAGAAAAGTATGAGAGTGAATACAAGGGTATAACAGGCAATAAACCAATGGCTGCCAGAGCTAATAAGTTGGCTGAAGACGTGATTGAATTAATGAATAAGCAAAAAGCTCCTTATAATTTATTCTCTTTCCTACCCGTTTCACAGCCTAAAGGAAATAATACGTCTCTTTCTAACTTCTCTGAAGAAGAACAACTTAATCGAAATAAAAGTGATTTTGAACAGTATAAAGAAATTGCTGCCAATACTAAGAATGCTATTAAACCTAACCCGACACATAAAAAATAGCGTTCCTACACTACACGTAAAAGCATTTCAGCCTTAGCACTTTTCTTGTAGACGTTTAGCATTAAACGTCTACAAGGCTATTTAAAATGTTAACTCGTCATTTCAAGTAATAGCTTGTTCAAACGGTGCACATAACCTGCCGGATCATCAAGTTTTCCGCCAGAGGCCAGATTGGCTTGATCAAATACTACTTTTACTAGATCAGTAAAGCGGTCTTCATCTTGCTCTTGATCTAGCTTAACCACCAGAGGATGGTCTGGGTTGACTTCAAAAATAGGCTTAGAAGACGGTATCGTTTGACCAGCAGCTTCCATAATCTGGCGCATCTGGGCACCCATATCATGCTGCCCAACCACCAGACAAGCAGGCGAATCAGTCAAACGATGGGTTACTCTGACCTCTTCAACCTCATCAGCCAAAATAGTTTTAATACGCTTAACTAAATCTTCTTTTGCCTTGACTGCCTCTTCCTGAGATTTTTTATCTGCTTCATCATCTAACTTGCCTAGATCTAAATCACCTCGGCCAATATCTACAAATGATTTGCCGTCAAACTCGCTCAGATGAGACACCAACCATTCATCAACCCGATCAGACAGTAACACGACTTCAATACCTTTTTTGCGGAATACTTCAAGGTGAGGACTATTAGCCGCCGCATTATGGGTTTCAGCACAAATATAGTATATTTTTTCTTGGCCGTCTTTCATCCGATCAACATAATCAACTAGCGATTGATCTTGAGCTGCACCAGTGCTATGAGTCGTAGAAAAACGCAATAACTTTGCAATTTTCTCTCGGTTAGCATGATCTTCTGCTGGGCCTTCTTTTAACACCTGACCAAATTCTTTCCAGAATAGGGTATATGTTTCAGGCTCTTTCTTAGCCATCTTATCCAGCATATCCAGTACACGCTTTGTCAGTGCACTTTTCATGCTATCAACCTGAGGGTCTTTCTGAAGAATTTCTCTCGATACATTAAGAGACAGGTCATTAGAATCTACCACACCTTTAATAAACCGCAGGTACATAGGCAGAAACTCTTCGGCCTGATCCATAATATAAACACGCTGAACATAAAGTTTCAGCCCTTTTTGCATTTCTCGATTATACAGATCAAACGGTGCTTTAGCTGGTACATACAATAAACTGGTATATTCCAGCTTGCCTTCAACTTTGTTATGACTCCACTTCAACGGATCAGCAAAATCATGGCTGATATGCTTATAAAATTCCTTGTATTCATCATCAGAAATATCCGTACGAGAACGTGACCACAGTGCCTTAGCTGTATTGACAGTTTCCCATTCCGGTGTTTCTTTTTCTTCTTTTTTCTCATCAGCAGCAGCTGGCACCGCCTCCTTTTCCATCAACACAGGAAGCGAGATATGGTCAGAATACTTGCGGATGATATTACGCAAACGCCAGCCGTCAGCAAACTCGTTAGCATCATCTTTCAAGTGCAAGGTGATGCATGTGCCCCGTTGCTCTTTATCAATATTCTCAACAGTAAACTCACCAGAACCATCAGATTCCCAACGAATACCCTCTTCAGAACCGGCTCGACGGGTTTCTACCGTGACTTTATCCGCGACAATAAAAGCTGAGTAAAAACCTACACCAAATTGACCAATCAATTGTGAGTCTTTTTTCTGGTCACCTGTTAAATTCTTCAGAAAATCTGCAGTGCCTGACTTAGCTATAGTGCCTAAGTGCGAAACAACCTCATCGCGCCCCATGCCAATACCGTTATCATTTATCGTGACGGTATTGGCTTCCTTATCAAACCCAATACGAATTTCTAGCGTTCCATCAGACTCCATGAGAGAACTATCATGCAATGCCTCAAAGCGCAACTTATCACTTGCATCTGACGCATTCGATATTAATTCTCTGAGAAAGATTTCACGGTTAGAATAAAGCGAGTGAATCATAAGGTTCAGCAGCTGCTTTACCTCTGTCTGAAACCCTAGTGTTTCTTTATTTGCTTCGATAGTCATTGAACTCTTAGCCTTACACCCATCGTACATTCTAACTAAGCTATTGCACCGGCAATACAGGTAACAACCCTACATTGGGATACTTTACAATAGCCCCCACCAACACGTGTTATTCTGCCTTCTGTTGATCGTTAGCCTAGCCAAAATACACGGCCAATATTACTTCAACTTTAAAGCTTGAAAAGATAAAATCTTATTCAAGACAGATCTGCTTAGATAGATAAGGTCTATTGTTTTTATTTCAACCCCCCTTACTTCAGATATTTCTTAAAATATACCCCTACAGCTGACTGATTATTCTTTGAAAACACTAGCAAAACCACTTCATAGACCCTGATACAGTACTATTATTATACCATTCATGTTTGTCTAACTACCGTAGCAAACCTCCGGCACAAGAAGTAATAACGACTAATAGCAAGGCTATTGCGCACAGCTCCAACACAGTGCTGATGTTAGAATAATCCGCTCAATAGCGTAGTGGTATTAAATAGCAAGCGATTACCTATTCGCCGATACGGCGTATGATCTATTTAGGCTATACAAAAACTAGGGTTAAATATTAGTTTGTTTATCACTACAGGCTAAGATACTTAGTACGTTGGAGTAGAACTCTCTGCGATAAAGCACTATGACCACGAGCATAGAAGAAAAAATCAATAGCCAAGGACTAATAAACCACGCCATAGTCGCCATAGCAAAATAATACGCTCTAAGACCAAGGTTAAAATGATAAGCTGCTACGGTTATGATTTGTCCTGCTCGGGTTGCGAACACCTGTTGCTCTAAAGGTCGCTTATCTATATCTTCAGGCAAGGGCGCGCTACCGATGATAACACCGGCAAAGTTATACAGCCTATGGCTCCAAGTAAACTCAAAAAATGAATACACAAAAATAACGACCATAACAAGGAGCTTTATCTCCCATAATTCACGACTGGTTTTAACAACAAAAGGGATAGTCGATAACACCCCAACAGCTTGCTCTGATGCTGCAATACCAGTGATAAGGCCTGCTATGACTAGAATACTGGTAGAAGCAAAGAAACTAACACCTGCTCTAAGATTAGTTAGTAAACTGGCATCGCTGGTACGATTATCACGGCGCAACAATCGAAGCATCCAATCTCGTCGATAAAGCGCTAATACACTCGCTATACAGGGTGTATCGATACTTTTTCTTTTGGCATAAAGGGTATATCCAGACCAAAAAGTAAGTAGAGTAGTTAACGCAACCCAGTCAATTAGTGAACCTGTTGCACTTGCCATTATGAGCCTCCAGAGGTTATAAACCTCTCTACTGAGATAACTACCACGATGTATCTCACATCCTCTATAGCTTTATAGCTACCCTATTTACTATCGGCAATAGGTATCAAATGACAAGTACACAGTACATCTTAGGCTGGGCCATTTATCTTGTAGGTGCTACAGGTTGTATTTTTTCGTTATGGCTAATTGCCCAATCTTGGCCAACCCGCCTTAAGCGCGTGCTTTGTTTTGGCTTAGCTACGTTGCTTTATGTACCTTGGTGGACGACTCCTGAGCAGCATTGGCTTGCACCTGCATTTCTTACAGCCATTTATGATAGTCTTGGCCAAGGCCCTGAAGCAATGAAAAGGGCGGGGATGATTGTGGCTGCAGCGCTGACTTTTAGTACCCTCATAGCACTTATTTTGCCCGTTAAGCCAAAACTAGACACAAAGAAAAAATCTTCAACTCAAGTAAGTCAAGGAAAAAAAAACAACCGAAAAGAACCCACCTTTTAATTGAATCTAGCAAGATTTTTCTCGGTACTTTCTACACTACCAGGCAATTTTTTATTCTTATTTGCAAGGTATTAGATAACTATTGTCAGCTCACTATCAGCAAGGCTATTGCTAGGAGTTCTAACCCAGTGTTGGTAGTTAGGATGGTTAGTGCAATGGCGTAGTTAGAAAACACCATTGGTATTACCTTCATTGCTCAGGCAAACAAAAAGTGGGCTAAAGCTCATTCACCCGCTACAATGCCCTGTCATACGATATAACATGATCTCGTGATCTTATTAAGTTGGAGGGTAATCGGAAATACCATGGCGCAGACATCGATCAGTCTACCCCATCACCCAGGCTCCCAGTGCCGCTGGGGCAACCTCTCTGGCACATCCTCTGCCTATGCCATCAGCCTCGCAGCAGAACAGTGTGACGGATTACTACTGATTATCACACCCGATAGTGCAAGAGCCCTTGCCTTGGAAGAAGAATTGCATTTCTTCTTGAAAGATAACAATACGATTAGCGTGCTCCAGCTACCTGACTGGGAAACACTACCCTATGACAGTTTCTCCCCTCACCAGGATATTATTTCCGAACGACTAGCAACACTGCATACGCTTTCTCAAATAAAAAAATCCATCATCGTGTCATCTGTTACAACACTGGCGCACAAAGTCTGTCCAAAAACTTTTCTTGACGGCAGTAGTCTGCTGCTCAGAAAAGGTGATGCCTTTAATCTTGAACAAAAACGGAAAGCGTTTGAACAAGCAGGCTATCGTTGTGTTGATTCCGTTTATGAGCACGGAGAATTTGCCATTAGGGGTGCACTCATTGACATTTTCCCTATGGGCTCTCAAATACCCTTTCGTATTGATTTGTTTGATGAAGAAGTCGATAGCATAAGAACTTTTGATGTGGAAAGCCAGCGCTCTGTTGAACAAATTGATCATATTCATTTACTGCCAGCACATGAATTTCCCATGGATAAAACCAGTAGGGATAAATTCAGAGCAGCCTTTCGCAATCGTTTTGACGTTGATCACCGAGAGTGCCCGTTATATCAAGACATTGGTGCAGGTGTAGCCAGCCCAGGTATTGAGTATTATCAACCACTTTTTTTTGATGAAATGGCATCTGTATTCGACTATTTACCGAATAACACAACTATTATGCTAGAAGGTGACGTACAAACGGCTATCGTAGATTTTTTAGCCGATGCCACCGAACGGTACGAGGAACGGAAAATAGACCCTCTTCGTCCACTGTTACTACCACATGAACTGTTTATCAAAGCCGAATCGCTATACTCACAGATTAACACCTACCCTAAAGTGATACTCTCAGCTGAAACCTATAGAGAAAAACAAGGGCAAATTAATTTTCCTGCAAGCACTATCCCCAACTTAATGCTAGATGCTAAATCCACTAACCCAATAGCCCCACTCCAAGCTTTTATTAAAAAAGCAAACCGCACATTGCTTGTTGCAGAAAGTACCGGCCGCCGAGAAGCCTTGCTCGATTTACTAAAAGAGTACAATATCACCCCAGTTATCTATGACAGCTGGCATTTATTCCAGCAGAGTCATGACAAGCTGGGTATTACCGTTGGTCCGATTAATGATGCTTTTCAGACCCAGCAAGGTAATATTAATCTCGTTCCCGAGTCTTGCCTTCTTGGGCAAAGAGTCATGCAAAAACGCCGCCGATCAAAAGTTAATGCGCCTAATCCCGATCAGATAATACGTAACCTTACTGAGCTACGCTTAGGATCGCCTGTAGTCCATGTTGATCATGGCGTTGGTCGTTACCGAGGGCTGAAAACATTAGGCATTGAAGACCAACAAACAGAATTTTTAACCCTTGAATATGCCGATGAAGCCAAACTTTATGTCCCCGTGGATTCGCTTCATTTAATTGTTCGCTACAGCGGTTCTGATGAAAGCCAAGCGCCACTACACAGAATGGGAAGCGATCGTTGGAGCAAAGCCCGCAAAAAAGCCGCTGAAAAAGCTCGGGATGTTGCCGCAGAACTACTAGATGTTTATGCTCGTAGAGAAGCGCTTCAAGGTGTCGCTTTTGATCCACCTGACTCTTACTATTTTACCTTTGCAGCAGCTTTTCCTTTTGAAGAAACGCCAGATCAACAGCAAGCTATTTCTGCTGTCATCAACGATATGTGTGCCCTAAAACCTATGGATCGACTGGTCTGTGGCGATGTCGGTTTTGGTAAAACGGAAGTCGCCATGCGAGCTGCTTTTTTGGCTGCTCATAACGGTAAGCAAGTGGCTATTTTGGTGCCAACTACCCTGCTCGCTCAACAACACTATGATAGCTTTCGCGATCGTTTTGCCGAGTGGCCGATTGAGGTGGATGTCATGTCACGCTTTAAAAGCACCAAAGAGATTAACAATCTGAAAAGCAAACTGGCAAAAAATGCAATAGATATCATTATCGGTACCCATAAGCTGTTACAAGATCAGCCGGAATTTAACGATCTTGGATTGTTAATTATCGATGAAGAGCACCGGTTTGGTGTACGCCATAAAGAAAAGTTGAAAGCACTTCGTGCTAAAGTCGATATCCTTACCTTAACCGCTACACCCATCCCAAGAACACTCAATATGGCAATGTCGGGTATGAGGGACCTATCTATTATTGCCACACCACCTGCACGCCGTTTATCAATCAAAACCTTTATCAGAGAAAATAACCCCCTTTTAATTAAGGAAGCGATATTGCGTGAACTGCTAAGAGGCGGGCAAATCTACTTTCTGCATAATGAGGTTCAGACCATTGAAAAAGCAGCTCAGGATTTGCAAACGCTTATTCCTGAAGCGCGTATCAGGATTGGCCATGGTCAAATGCGGGAAAGAGAGCTAGAACAGGTCATGTCAGATTTTTATCACCGACGTTTCAACGTTCTGGTATGCACCACCATTATTGAAACAGGTATTGATATACCCAATGCCAATACCATTATTATCCATCGTGCTGATCGTTTTGGGTTGGCTCAGCTGCACCAGCTTAGAGGCCGGGTTGGCCGGTCACATCATCAAGCGTATGCTTATTTGCTAACACCCCCGGTAAAGACAATTACCACTGATGCCCGCAAACGTTTGGATGCCATCAGTGAAGCTCAAGACCTAGGCGCAGGGTTTATGTTGGCGTCTCATGATATGGAAATTCGAGGTACCGGTGAGTTACTCGGTGAAGGACAAAGCGGACAAATCCATAATGTAGGCTTCACGCTCTACACAGATATGCTCGAACGTGCAGTAGAGGCTATCCGTAATGGAGAAACACCTGACCCTAACAAACCTCTGGCTCACGGCATAGAAATAAACTTGCGTGTGCCTGCCCTATTGCCGGAAAGCTATATTCATGATGTCCACAACCGATTAATTCTGTATAAGCGCATTGCAGCAGCAAAATCCAATGATGAGCTGCGCAGCTTGCAAGTTGAACTGATTGATCGTTTTGGACTGCTCCCTGATCCGGCTAAAAACTTATTTCGCCAAACACAAATCAAACTAAAAGCGATAAAGCTTGGTATCCAAAAATTAGATACCGGATCAACTCAAGGCCGTATTGAGTTTGAAAATAACCCCAACATAGATCCTATGATCATTATCGAACTGGTTCAAGCCCAGCCTAATGTTTATCATTTAGAAGGAAGCAATGTCTTAAAATATTATCACAAGATGGAAACCCATAATGACCGATTTAAAGTGACCGAGGCATTGCTTAAACAACTATTAGTAAGTTAGCTCAACTCGGTTAGGCCGTTATTATAGACGGCTGTTTTTATACCATAATGGCTATCTTCAGGCTTAGGATGAACTCATGAAACAAGCTGTTATTACATTATTGCTAGCGCTACTCTACAGCAGTGTTTTGTTTGCTGAAACCATCTCAGCACCAAGTAACCCATTGCAACAAGCGGAACCCCCACCATGGTATCAGGTGGACATCATTATTTTCAGAAATGATGCCAGCATTAAAAATACTACAGAAAAATGGCTCAAGCCTTCGGCTTATACCTATCCAGCAGGTGCTATTACACTAGCATCTCCAACGCCAGCAGTGGTAGCCGATGCTGTGCCAAGCTTAACGGCTATAACCAATATATTTCAACAACCCTCTCCACCCCTAGATCTAGCACGAGACCCTTTTATTGCTCTACCTGACAACGACCAACAACTTAATGAGGAAGCATCCCTTCTCAATAGCTCAGCTAACTATACCGTACTAGATAAAATAGCATGGCGACTACCGGTTGACCCCAAGACAAAAGCACAGCCGGTACGAATTCAATCTCAACCAAATGCCAATGAAACTTATCTAGTTAACGGCACGGTGACTGTCAGTAGCTATCGCTTTCTACACGTAGATATTGATCTTTGGTACGACCAACTACAGCCTGATGCGCTGTCTACTATTCTGATGCAGAAATCTGAGCCCAAACCAGATGAAATATCAACCAATATGCAAAAAAATAGATCTCTGTTCATAGTCAAAAGTTTTCACTTGAAACAAATAAGACGGATACAGAGAACTAGCGAAATACAGTATTTCGACACACCGGTAATCGGCGTGCTGTTAAAACTGACCCCTTATAAAAAACCAGTCGATCTAGGTATACTCTCTAATAGCGCTGAAAACACTTGAACACAGACTACTACAGCCAATTGATAAACTTTAGTTGTAGTAGTTCAGATTATAGAAAATAGTGGGTGAGCTACTCGGAATTAATCAATAGCTTATTCATCTACATCCATACTGAGTGTCATTAACAGGCTATTTTTTCCCTTTTCAGAAAAGTAACTCACCGTATCCATTAGTGTTCTTATAATAAACAGCCCTCGCCCATTAGCTCGAAGTGCCTTGGGGTCAAGTCCTGTCACCTCGGCGCCCTTGGCAAGAGTTTGACTTGCATTGACCATCGTTGCCCCCCAGTCACTGACCGTCAGTGAAATTTGTCTAGGTGATAACAGCACAGAAATTTCTATACGATGACCTTGCTGGTTATCATAAGCGTGAATAATCACATTATTCAGGGCTTCAATCAGACACAGCTCTAAACGGTCTACTGCTGCTTCTGATAAACTTGTTGCATTACATACCCCTCTAACTGCCATCGCCACAACATCGGTATAGGCAAGCATGGAATCCACAGCAATAGTCAAGCGCTTACTATCATCAACACAAGTCATTAGTTATCGCTCAATGCTATGTCAACACTTTCAAAAATAGAAAATAACTTTTCCATGGATGTTAACTCAAATAAATCTTTCACCGCAGGTTGTGGTGCAGCCAACTTAAGCTCGCCCTTACCTAAAACTTTCTTTAAAGCAGCTACCAGCGCTCCCAAACCACTGCTATCCATAAAGCGTACGTGCGTTAGATCAACCAAAATAGTAGTCGACCCTTTATCGATCTGATCAAAAAGAAAGTTTTTAAAGCCCTCTGCCAATGAAGCATCCAGTCTTGGCTCACTGATGGACACAACTGTGATACTTCCTTCTTCCCTGACTTCAAATGACATAGCTTATTCCTTTGTTAATTCATCCGATTAGTAGGCAACAGACCTGATTAAGCCATTCTTTTCTTATAAACCAGCATAATAGACGCTGTCTGCTAAAAATAATCAACAGTTTCTATTGGTTCCATTCTAATACAAGATACGTGATATCGTCCTCAAAGGCATCCCTCTGCCCCCAATGATTAATCTCCGTTTCCACATGATCAATCGTTTCTTTTACACTAAAGCAAAAGGTTCTCTCCAACACTTGGCAAAGACGGTCTTCACCAAATAACTCTCCTTGCTCATTAGCGCATTCGATAAGCCCATCAGAGTAGAGAAACAAACGATCACCGGAATTTAGCTTAAAGCGTATTGTCTGATACGTAGCATCAGGCAACATACCAATAGGAACACCACGTCCTTGAATAACGTCGATAGCACCCGTTTCTTTTTTTATCCACAAAGGGCAAGGGTGGCCCGCTTGAGCCATAACAATATCGCCTGTCTGATTATTTATCGTGCCACAGACAATAGTAAAATAAAGCATTTGTTCCGCTTTTGTCTGAAAACGGTTATTTAATTGCGCTAAACCCAACGCAGGATCATCCTTGCAAACAACTCCAGTAGCGGGCTCTGATAACACATGATTCAACGTAAATGAAAGCAGCGCTGAGGGCACACCATGCCCAGCGACATCCAGTTGATAAAAAAAGACATGGTCATCATCCAGTGGTTGATAACCAAGCATATCACCCCCTAACTGTTTGCAGGGTCTAAAAAACCAATCAAATACAACATTATTGACAGTCGCCGCCGGAGCTAATAATCCTGCTAATGTGCGCGCAGCAGAATCAAGATCTTGCTCAATGGTTGTAATGGCTTTAGATAACGCTTGATTTTTTTCTTCTAATACTCTTTTTAGGTCAATAATTCGAAAGCCCGCCTTCAAGCGAGCTTCTAGTTCATTAAAATCAACTGGTTTGCTAACAAAATCATCGGCTCCGGCATTAATGCCTTCTACTAGAGAGTCATGTTCTGTTTTACTGGTTAGTAAAATAAAATAAAGATAATGATCAAAACTTGGTTGCCTAATAGCCTGACAAAGCTGCACACCATCCATTTCTGGCATCAGCCAATCACTGACCACCATATGGATACCGCTCTGTTCTTTTAATATATCCAGAGCCTGTATACCGTTTTCAGCTTCAACCACCTGATAGCCTTTCTTTTTCAAAACAGTAGAAAGCAGCAACCGCTGGTCTCGCGCATCTTCAACAATTAAAAGTTTCATAAAAAAGGGACCAACCCATTAATGCAGTACTGAAACTATCGGCCTCTGTTAAGCAAATATTGAGTCAAAGAATGTAGCGTTGAGCTTATATCAATCATCTCTTTTTTAACGACGCTATTGCGCTGATTATCTGAACACCAGAGCGGCGTTGGAACTCCTTGTAATGGCGCTGCTATTACTCGTTATTCTGCCTTTCCTAGGGTTCAGCTATCGTAGTTGAAAACATGATGAGTATTACTATATGCATATGAATTCCCTATTAAAAATGGAAAAAACTGATAATAGGACAAAAATTAACCGATTTATTTTAGTACGATATTACTAGGTACTTTGCTTATATTTTCACCGGTTATGCACTGAGTTACCCACAGCTTTACTGAGTGGCTTGGCTTTTTCCTTGTGGGGCCTAGAGTTAGGCTTAAGTAATAATGGCGCATTAAAAATTGAAACCATGGTAACAATAAGCAAAATATGTATTTTGCAGCAATTACAGTGATCTTTATTATTCAAATACTAAAGATCTTTTAGTCATCTGATTATGATTGTGAATAGCTACCAATCATTATCAATATTCTCTAGCCTTCATATAGTTGAGAATATTAACGTTTTTCTACTTGAATAAGCTCAACCAATAAGACGAAAAAAATAGCTCACTCGGATTTACTACTTCTTGCTGTTTGTCTCAAATATCTTTCAATTAACTGCCTTGAAATAGTATTTTTGGGCGGCAGCTCAGGTAAAGCTAGCGATGAAAACCAATCACCGGCACATAACTCCGTATCATCAAGCCTTATAGAGCCCCTAGCATAGTGTGCATAAAACCCTAGCATCAGGCAATGAGGGAAAGGCCAGCTTTGACTAAGCTGATAACTAACTGAAGATAATTGAATACCAACTTCTTCCATAACCTCTCTATGAACTGCTTCTTCAGCAGTTTCTCCCGGCTCAACAAACCCAGCAACAAGGCTATAAAATTTTTTGAACCGATGTCGCTTATGTTTAACAAGCAGTAACTCTTCATTTTTAGTTACTAAAACAATAATACAAGGTGAAATACGCGGGTAAACACTGTGGTTACAAATATCACAATGCATTGCCCATTGCCCGATTAACGGCAGTGTCTTACCACCGCATCGACCGCAGAATCTGTGTGCTGTTCTGGAGGTTGCAATTTCTAGGGCATGACTGATCATAGTGAACACGTTAGTTCCACTGTTTATCAGTACATTGCGAACAGTGGTTGTTTTATTGTTTTGAGTATTTTCTTCCGTGAATAAAATACCTATTGGCCTACCCTGCCACAATCCTGTAACTAATGCTTTCTCCGCCTCCTCGACCGAAAGAAAGTCTGGCTTTTTTAACCAAACAATATGCTGTTCAGGCAGGATAAAATCATTTTTATAATGTATTAACCAACACTCAGGTTTTAACTGTGGATTAAATCCTGATAATGGCTGATAACCTGAGAAGGCAAGTGGTCCCAACATAAATAGTAGCCTTTACACATCCTCTGACCAGTAACAGACACCCGCCTTTTTATTAATTTCAGCAAGCTTTTTTTGATGGTTTTCTAACTCAGTAGCAGATGCTTTAATGACTTTCAGTAATGATCGCTTGGGCGATAAGCGACGAATGCTAGCGCTGTTCTCTTCTATACTACCCCCTTCAACGACACCTAGAGATAACATTCGCTGTCCGCCAGTCATCCTTAAATAAACATCGGCTAAAATCTCTGCATCTAATAATGCACCATGCAAGATGCGTGATGAATTATCAATATGATAACGTTTGCATAAGGCATCAAGACTATTTTTTTGACCGGGGTGCTTTGCTCTGGCTATAACCAATGTGTCAGTAATCTTACAATAGTCAGCAAGGTTATCTCGGCCTGTACCCAGTAATCGGAATTCATGATCTATAAAGCCCACATCAAAGGGAGCATTATGAATAATCAGCTCAGCACCGGTGATAAAATCATGAAATGTATCTGCTATTGCAGCAAAAACTGGTTTATCTTCTAAAAAGTCATTCGTAATACCGTGTACTGCAATTGCTTCTGCTTCAATTTCACGTTGAGGATTAATGTAGACATGATAATGATTGCCGGTAAGCTTACGATCAATTAACTCAACACAACCTATTTCAATAATACGATGCCCTTGTGCAGGGTTTAATCCGGTTGTTTCGGTATCAAGAACAATTTGGCGCATAGGATATCCTAGATGAAAAAAATATATGATTGTATAAATAAAATGACGACAATTTATGTCTCGTTCCGTTGATTAGCTATTATTTCCTCTGCTCCTTGACAAGCAAGCTGATCAGCAATCTCATTTTCATTATGTCCAGCATGACCTTTCACCCAACACCAGTGAATATCATGTTTTTGGCTCAACTCATCCAATCGTATCCACAAATCCTGATTTTTTACGGCTTTGCCGTTGGCTGTTTTCCAACGCTTACGCTTCCAGTTTACAAGCCATTGGGTAATGCCCTGCTGAACATACTTCGAGTCAGTTGTTAATCGAACCTGACAAGGTTGCGTTAAAGCATCTAATGCCTCAATAGCTGCCATTAACTCCATTCGGTTATTTGTGGTCATTTTTTCACCACCATAGAGCCTTTTTTCATGATTACCATAGCGCAATAAAGCTCCCCATCCCCCAGGGCCAGGGTTACCCTTGCAGGCCCCATCAGTAAATAGCTCAACATACTTACCCAATCGCTTCTCCACATTAACTAAGCAGCAGGATATCCAATTAGCTGATTATGCACCTTAAGCCAAGGTTTTTTTATCGGGCTAACACCGTATACATCTCTTATGGCCAGTATGCTATAAAAACAACCCAGAGGTAGCTGCCTCTGGCCACAATATGGCTCTATGCAATGTTGTAAAACGCCTTTAAACAACCACTCAAATGAATGAAAATAAGCTCCGTAACTGACTTCCTCAACACTGAAGCCCAGCAGGGTCAGCCAATCTTTTAACCGATTAATCTGAATAAAATTGCACCCTTTAAACACATTGGCACGCTCTGGAATAAACCAGCGGCTAATATTAGCCATGCTACAAGGATTAAAACCAATAATTAACAACTTGCCATCGGGTATAATAGAAGCAGCTGCTTGGCTTAATAAGCGGTGAGGGCTTTCTGCTATTTCTAGTACATGATGCAATAGTACAACATCCAGACTACCTGACTCTACTGGCCAAAAATAAGGGTCACATAGCATAGTCAACGGGTAGCGCTCAACATCGACAACTAATTTGAATTGATACTTAACGCTGCTTTTTTCCAATAAATTAAGGTGACTAACAGCGCTCATTTGGCAGGCATAATGGCCAAAAATATTCTTTAGATGGTGATCAATACAGTGCTGCTCTGCTTTTAATAACAAACCTCTTGCGGGTTCTTGAAACCAAGCCTGTAACTTTTTTGACCGCTCTTTAAAAGAACTGTTTTGATCATGTTCTAGCTGTTCTGACATGAGCAACTCCGCCATCCCGTTATACCACTTTCTACCATGTCAAAGAAAAACAGTTGCTAAGTTCTTTCAGATAGGGACAATAGTCAGTGTAGTCTACAAGGGTTGTTATAATGTTATCAATTAGCCCCATACCCGCCTTCTCAGATAATTATATATGGGCGATTCACAGTAAAACACATTGTTATGTGGTTGATCCCGGTGCTCATCAAGCAGTACAGCACTTTCTCGCACAGCATCGCTTGATATTATCAGGTATTTTAATTACCCATCATCACCCAGATCATACCGGCGGTATTCAACAACTGGTAGAAAAATATGCTGTGCCTGTTTATGGGCCTGAAAACTACAACATTAAAGGAATCACTCAGCACCTTAAAGAGGGTGATGAAATCACAGTACTTAACGCCGTCTTTAACGTTATCGCCACACCGGGACATACACTAGACCATATTGCATTTTATACTGCACCCAATGATCAGCCTCCAGCTCTTTTTTGTGGCGATACTTTATTCTCTGGCGGGTGTGGTCGACTTTTCGAAGGCACGGCAACACAAATGCAATTTTCTATAGATAAACTGGCATCGTTACCGGAAAACACCGAACTTTTTTGCGCCCATGAATACACCCGTGACAACCTTGCTTTTGCAATATATCTTGAGCCCGATAACACGGATATAAAGGATCGTATTCAACAAGTAGATCGTTTAAAGCAACAGGGTCTACCTTCTTTGCCCTCCTCTTTAGCTGTAGAAAAAAAAACCAATCCGTTTTTACGTACTCGAAATACAGCGCTTGTTAACCAGATTATCAGTAGGTATCCGCATATTAATAGCAGTAACCCCGTCGCTATTTTTGGCGCAATTCGCACAATGAAAGACAACTTTTAGAAAGCAGTCGATCCGGCTATTATCTCCACACATTACACACCTAACTGCAAAGTGATCTGAATCTGCATGGTAGTTAAAAGACTATATAAGGTGAATATAATGATAGTTCTGTTATATCAATCATCTTTGCTAACTAGTCGAGCCCTTATCTCCACTATGACCCATTGAGGAATAGAGGAATTTCTTGCCAAGCAACCGAAGGTTACTACAATAAAGAACGTCACACAGCACTTTTAGCTATGTCAGCCCTGAGAAGGGTTCAGTATAACTTACAGAGAATTGTATAGAAGGGTATACATTTTTAATTCCCCCTGATCAATAGCTGCTTAGTCATTTTTATTGAGGATTTGTTGTTCTCTTATGTT
>JAQYUY010000082.1 GCA_028728195.1 Endozoicomonas sp. (ex Botrylloides leachii) | reverse complement strand
ATAGCTCCTTTGTAAAAAAATTACTCCATATTGATAATCGGGTTTTAAGCTATGCAAGTGATACGTTAAGAACTGATAAAGCATTAATGGACTATCGCGATCAGGTCAGCATCTTAAATACCGCTATACCATCACAACAGTAATATCCATTATCTTTTCTAACTAGGCTATTGCGTTGGAACTCCTCGCTATAGCCTTGATATGACTCGTCACAGCTAGAGCAGCTAACTTTAATGGTTGCCATGAGATCAAAATCTCTACTATATATCGCCTATACATTTTTACATGTGGGTTATTTTCACTCACATATGATAAAAAAGAATGGAAAATGAACAATATTTGGAATCCTAAACATTACTCTAAAAATGCCCCTGTTCAACAGGAGCTTGCATTTGAAATACTTTCAAACATCAATCTGAATAACTGCAATATACTTGACATAGGTTGTGGTGATGGGTCAATAACTGATTCTATGCGAAAAAAAAATAACCACGTGACAGGGGTTGACTCGAATAAAGAAATGATAACTTTTGCAAGGGAAAATTACCCAAAATGTTCTTTTATAATGAAAGACATAACCAGCTTTTCGTCTGGTTCACCTGTAGGCTTGATCACAAGCTTTAACTGTCTACACTGGGTAAAAAATATACATTCTGCTTTAAATAATATTTTCCACTCCCTAAGTTCCTCTGGTAGATTTTTAGGCATTATATATCCACGCTGTGATCACTTATGGCTAGCTTCGGAAAATTTGATCGAACATGAAAAATATTCTAAATACTTTACTGAATTCGAAAATCCATATCAGTTTCATACAAAACAATCTTTTACTGGATTGCTTAAAAGATCGGGGTTTAAAAAAATAAAAGTCGTCCAAAAAGACCATATTAAATTTTTTGATAGTGATAAAATTTTTACAGATTATATCTCTGGGTGGATGCCTCACGTAAAAATAAGTCCACCACAATTTTTAAAAGATTGGCTGATTGAATATAAAAAAATAAGTTCACAAGAAAATTCTTGTACTACTTATATGAAATACACATAGATAACTTTTGATTGCTCAAAGTATTGAATTGTCATTTTAAGGTAGTTGAATAATTTATTTCAAGAAATCATTATCAACTGGTGTCAAGTGTGATCGTTTTATACAATCAGAGTCATTATGTTATTTCCTGAAGATATATACTATCACCGGTTTGGCGACAAAGGCTATATATCGGAATCACAGGTGGTTTCCGATATGAAAAATTTCAGCTTGCCGTGTATTGACAAAACACTGTTGAGAAGTCGATCACCCATTGAGACAGTCAACAATCAGCTTTTTAAAACTGGGGAAAATTTACGACATCATTATGGGTCTATTAACCAATAAATGGTAATTTTAGATAGATACTTATGAAAAGTATATGGTTAGCTCACTACCAAATAAAAAATTCTTATCATTATAATCCGACTTTTTAAATTGGTGCCCAGAAGAAGACTCGAACTTCCACGTCAATTATGACACTAGCACCTGAAGCTAGCGCGTCTACCAATTCCGCCACCTGGGCTATAAAGCTGACTGAACAACTTAGCTGTCGCGCATAATAGTTCTAGGCGATATTTATGTCAATTTTTTTAATACTGTACTTTATAGCCATAACTTTTCAAGATAATGGTTGACCTTTTGCTAGTTTTGGCTGATTCCCAGAGATTCCCATAGCATATTTCATTACCTGCTTTAGCGCAGGCGTTAAACGACCAGCCATTGCGATACCGAGATTTCGAATGACTTTTAGTGGGATATGATCATTACTAAAAGCGTGGTAAAAAAGATCCATAATGGTCATCATTTTTTGGTTTTCTGGCCTGCGTACCTTTTCATAACGAGAAAGCACTGTAGAACTACCGATATCACCTCCGCTTCTATGGGCATCTATCAAAATCTCTGCTAACCAGGCAGCATCTTGAAACCCTAAGTTAACTCCTTGACCTGCTAGAGGGTTAATCGTGTGAGCTGCATCACCGACTAACACGACCGCCGGTTTGTAATAGACATGCGCATGGCGTCTTACCAACGGAAAACTACCTCGCTCATGCAGACGTATGATAGGGGGTAGCTCATTAGGAAATGATAATTCAATTTCCTTCATAAGTAATTCATTATCTAACGCATCCAACCGCTTAATATTATCAGGGGTATTATACCAGACAATAGATGCATAATTTTTATCAGCTATGCTTCCAGAAATACTAGGAAGAGGTAGAAACGATTTAGGCCCTGTTGGCGTGAATGCCTGCCACGTTATGTCCTGAGCACCGCCTTCGATTTCAACAGTTGAAACAAGGCATAGTTGATCATAATCTTTTTGTGAAAGTCCTATTTTTGCTGCTCGTCTCACCTGAGAATGAGCACCATCTGAACCCACAATCAGCTTTCCTTGAAAGCGCCTTCCATCGTTAAGCGTTATTGTACGCGAAGCAACATCTATTTTTGTGATCTGAACTGGGCATAAAAGGTCAATATTTTTGTACTCTCGCAAGGCTCGGTGAAGACCCAATTGAGTCACTCTATTTTCAACAATAAAGCCTAGCTGGTCATGACCAATATCAATAGCATCAAAAACTGCTTTACTAGCCCCCATATTGAAGGGATTGCCACGTTGCTCCCATACCGCCATCTTTCGATAAGGACACATACGCATAGATGCCATATGTTCCCATGCATTGAGCTGCTTTAGTATTTGCTCTGAAGCATAGCTAAGTGCAGATACGCGTAGATCTGGCAGCTGGAGCGGACTAAAAGGCTTAGGAGGTGCTTTATCAAAAAGGGCGACACTGATGTTATTACGAGCTAGCGCTATTGCCAGCGCAGAACCCACCATCCCAGCTCCCACAATCAGTACATCAGCATGTTGCGCATTCATGGTATGTGCCTATTCATTATATCGTGACGTCATGGCCAGCTAATGCCATTATATATTCTAACACCCGAGTGCCTAACAAGTGATCCGAAATAAGAATAAACCTTTTGGGCCTTAATGGATCACAAGGCACCAACTCAACAAAACCAAACGCTTAAAAGCACGCAGGATCCTAGCCTATATGAAGGCAGACAATAATATTGTCTATTGAGAAATAATGACTGGAGTGCGCCTAATTTTCTCTTTCATCTATTAGGCTACCCTGCTAGTCTTTCCATTTATAGAAAGGAGCATGATATGGCAAGCTTTACTCGTTATTTATGGTTACTGCTTTTTTTCCCTTTTCTCGCCCATGCATCAGCGAATCAACATATTGCGAACGTACGCTCTATTGAGCAAACGCACTCAATTATACAAAAACCTGTAGCTCATTATACTGCGGGAGAAGACTACAGGGTACTAAGTACACCCGCTCCTGTGGCTGCAGGCAAAAATCAGATAGAAGTAGCAGAGGTATTTTGGTATGGCTGCCCTCACTGCTATGATCTAGAGCCTTATATTAATAAATGGAGGCCCACCCTTGCAAAAGATGTACTTTTTACTAGTGTTCCTGCCTTTTTTGGTTCTGGATCCAGTCTTTGGAAGGTACATGCAAAGCTTTACTATACTCTTAAGAATATGGGCCTACTTGCAAAAACGCATAACGCTGTTTTCGATGAAATACAAAATAAGAAGAACTACCTTGAAAATAGCGATGAGATGGCAACCTTTTTGAATAAACGCTTCGGTGTCAATAAGACTAAGTTTAAGAATGCTTATAATTCAATTACTATTGCCCATGAATTAACTAATGCATCTAATTTAATCAGCAGTTATGGTATCTCAGGGGTTCCTGCCATTGTTATTGATGGACGGTATGTTGTTCAACCTACTAATAAACCTCTAGCATCAATGATTAATATTAGTAACTACCTAATCGAGAAGGTTAGAAAGGAGCGAGAGGTAGCAAAGAAGAAAAATTAATGCTACTAGCCTAGCGCTAACAGCATATAAATTAGTAGCACCATGATAAGGAATTAACCGGTTGCATTACTTCAGGAGGTAATGAGACGGTTCTGCACTCATTTTAGCGCTTGCGGTTGCTAGCCTTAAGCGCTCAGAACCCGATCAATCAATTAAAATTATGCCTATTAAAGTATTACAGAGCGCACTGTCTCGCCGAGTTTATCCCCCAACACCTGAGCAAGTTAATTGCTCAGAACTTAACTTTACTTATCAAAAATCATTTTCTTCTACGATTAAACTACTCAGTTACAATATTCAGGTTGGTATCAATACCCAGCTTTACCGCCACTATATTACTCGAGGTTGGCAGCATCTATTTCCTAATGCCGGCCGTGTACGCAACCTAAACCGCATTGCTGATTTACTTGCTGAATTTGACCTTGTTGCCTTGCAGGAAATTGATGGAGGAAGCATAAGAACAGGGTTTATCAATCAAGCGGAATACTTGGCTGTAAAAGGTCATTTCCCTTTCTGGTATCAGCAATTAAATAGAAATTTAGGCAAAATAGCTCAGCAGAGTAATGGCTTGTTAAGCAGATTTAAACCATCAGAAATGGAAGACCACAAGCTACCAGGCTTAATTTCTGGCAGAGGTGCCATTGTTGCTTATTTTGGCCATAAAAGCTCACCATTAGTCGTTATAGTTATGCATTTAGCATTAGGTCAGCGGGTTCGTAATATGCAGCTATCTTATATCCGTGACTTAATTCAAGGCTACCAACATATTGTATTAATGGGTGATATGAATACTCATGCAGAGCAGCTGCTTAATGATTCTCCTTTGCGAGATACACCCTTACAATCCGTCCACTGGGATAAAAATACATTCCCTAGCTGGAACCCAAAGCGCTCACTGGATCACATCCTTATCAGCCCTTTGCTTAAGGTTAAACAGGTTGAAGTATTAAATGTGCCTATCTCTGACCACTTGCCTATTGCTGTTGAAATTGAATTACCAGATTATTTTCGAACGTAATAGCATAGGTGCCCTTGATCATTTTTAGTTGATTGATAACTTATCAATGATGGTTATATACCTTTGCGCCCTAACTTTTCTATGTAACTTTCTAACTCTAATATATGAGCATTTTTCCATACAGCTGTTCGTGCGGTTGGCTCATGGCGTATTTGGTGTATAACATCGCTCAGTTGCTGTTTAAGAAGCGCTCTTGCCGCGTCAGATATTTTATGAAGTTGGTGTGCCTGACTTTTTATAATCTGACTTTTCCTCTTTAGAAAATCAGCCCTACTAGGTGACACAAAGCTTGATTTTTTATTGCTCTCCGTTTCTTGTTCTACTCGTTCCTGTGCTAAATTTTTATACTGTAAAAATAACTGTTCTTCCTTCTCATCCAGTTTTAGCTCTTCCATGTGTTTTTTAGAGCTGGAAAGTATCGGCGAGCATTTAGCGGTAACAATAAGTTTTAATACCGCATCCAATCTTTGTTCATTTTGAGTGTAACTTATTCCTGTGCCAATTTTTGATGTTAATGCTTCATATTTTGTATTAAACCCAATAGAAGCCTCCATCAATTTCTCTTGTTGACTCAGTCTCTTGTTATTTTTTGCGCCCGTGGCTCTCTTCTTTACCTTGGCTGTTTCCAACGGTGAAGCATTTTTTTCTACATTGGGCGGAATATTGGTGAGCAATTCAGACAAACCATCGACACTGCCGTGTCTCATATTTTTCATTCTGGTGATATCTAATGCCGTCGATGAGGCATCATAATCGGTTTTAATGTCTGACACATAAAGACGCTCTGAGTCAAGAATTCTTAGTGTTTGCAATAATCCTGTGGCCCTGCTGCCGTCAGTAGCCTTTGCTGCTGAGTAAGTTTCTGGAGCATTCTTGCTTGTACTTGTCGTCGTTATCAACAAGGGCAAATCAGAATCTACTGCTAATAATTCAGCTAATTGATGGGTCAGCGAGTCAGTGGCATCCCCCTGTTTATTCAGGCTGGTATTAGGCCAAAAATCTTCTGTTAAGCAGTTTAAAATTTGTTGCCCCTGGCCCTTACAATGGATTTCTTCAAGAAATTCATTAAAAGCTTGGCTTCTCTCTGTAGGCCATGTACTCATTTCTAAATCATCAAGGGAAATATTTTCTGCGACTCTGTGGTGGTGATTGATGAACTGGTTATTTTCAAGCCAGCTAATGATTTTCTCTCTATCTTTTGAGTCGGCCGTTATGGCTTTTAATCCTCCTTCCGGATCAATTTTTTGAGGGTTAATGCCACGGGAAAATAATAAATTAGGAACAATATGCTCTAATAATGGCGGTATATTAGGTTGTTTCTTAGATACGATGATAGCATCGCCTTGATACTGCGTCGGGTTTAGCTGGTAAAGACGCGTATTAATAGCGTCATTTAACGTGACACCAAGTGACTTCCCTTCTGCTGTCAAGGTTAGCTTATAAGAACCATCAGCAAGCTGTTCTGGCGGTTGAAAATAGCGCGATGTTAAAGATATATGCTGTTCAGGATGGTAACCCTTCGAAAAAACCAACACATCAAATAGTTTATCAGCTAGTGGCAATGACTTGTTATAGGCGGCTAATGTGCTAAGCGTGTTTGTTTGCTTATTATCTGTATCTTGGGTCGCAGGCATGCCGTATTTGAACTTGTGTTCCACATCAATAAGACAAAGTGTACGCGGTTTTCTTCCTCGTTCTTTCTTCAGCTTTTTCTTAAGAAGCTGTAATTGTTCAAGAGTGGTCTTTGATATAGCGACATCATGCTTGCGGCGTGGCTCTTGAGCCTGCCTTAAGTCTGTAGACAGTGCCGTTTTCGCGATAATAGAGGCATTGTAGTAATTCGTGTGTTTTACTTCAAGAACAGATGATCCTACCTGCCGCAGCCTCTGCATCATAGGAGTCAAAGGACTCCAAGTCTTCGCTGCAACCTGTTTTTCTGTATCTTCATTTAATAACAGCTGGGTGCCTACCTTATAGGTATTCAATGACCTTTTTTGAGATGCTATTTGGTCGCGTTTTGCTAAGGTAGTACTATTTTTTGCGTCAGACGTCTTAATCGACTTGCTTCTATGTTGCGCTGCGTTTTTTTTTTATCGCTATCTACTACTTCATGAACAGTAGATCGATTGCCCGCATTGGGGTCAATGGGTCGGGAAGAATGTGGCATTATTATGTTTCCTCCTGATTAATAAAATCTATTAAGATTATTTTTTTATTCCACTAGATTAAAAGAAGACTATTATCTTAGTCGGCACGTAAATATAAAGCTTCAGGAAAGGTAATTTATTCAATAGCTGCCAATAAATACCGTTAAGCAACCCAAAATAGCAACTATACTATACAGCTTTTAGGGTTAAAGAGCCTGTATGATGCAGACTCTGCACCATGACTTCTGCGGTTGCTTATATTAGTTGATGACACACACAGTCTATGCATTTTATAACCAACTCACAGCGTTTCAACCATGTTATCTAGGCGCTGATCATAATAACTAACCAGTGGAAACAATATGATTGAGCTTTTCAAGCCAGCACCTCATCAACCGGCGTTACCTGCCAGCAAGGTTGATAGCCATTATAAAAAACTTCGGTGGCAGATTTTTGCAGGGATTTTCATTGGTTATGCCGGCTATTATCTAGTACGGAAAAACTTTTCTCTAGCGATGCCTTACCTGATTAATGAAATGGGCTATAGCCGAGGGGATTTGGGAGTCGCATTATCTGCTGTTTCTATTGCCTATGGTCTTTCAAAATTTTTGATGGGCAATGTCTCTGATCGATCTAACCCACGCTATTTCTTAGCTACGGGTTTGTTGATGTCTGCGCTTAGCATGTTTGTCATGGGTCTCCTACCATGGGCAACACAAAGCATAGCCTCCATGTTTATCTTGTTGTTTCTTAACGGCTGGTTTCAAGGCATGGGGTGGCCAGCCTGTGGCCGAACCATGGTTCACTGGTGGTCAAAAAAAGAGCGTGGCAGTATCGTTGCTGTATGGAATATTGCTCATAATGTCGGCGGAGGTTTAATCGGGCCATTGTTCCTGTTAGGTATGTATCTGTCTAACGATGATTGGCGCTCTGCTTTTTATGTGCCAGCAGCAGGTGCCATGCTGGTCGTCGCATTCATTCTGCTAATCATGAAAGATACGCCACAATCATGTGGCCTTCCCCCTATTGAAGAGCATCTCAAAGACTACCCTAAAGATTATAAAAAGGATCATGAGCAAGAGCTTACCGCCAAAGATATTTTCTTTAAGCATATCCTCCATAATAAGTTATTGTGGTACATTGCCATTGCTAATGCGTTCATTTATTTGATTCGTTATGGTGTACTTGACTGGGCGCCCACATTTCTATCGGAAACCAAACATTTCTCTGTGGACAAGTCTTCTTGGGCTTATTTCCTATACGAGTGGGCTGGCATTCCTGGCACATTACTTTGTGGCTGGATTTCAGATAAAGTCTTCAAAGGGAGGCGCGCACCAGCAGGTATCGTCTTTATGTTGCTGGTAACGGTTGCTGTATTGGTTTATTGGCTTAACCCAGAGAATAACCCGGCCATCGAGATGTTAGCGCTTATTTCTATCGGCTTCCTTATTTATGGGCCAGTGATGCTGATCGGCTTATATGCACTGGAACTGGTACCTAAAAAAGCAGCAGGCACTGCAGCAGGCCTTACCGGTTTATTTGGCTATCTCGGTGGGGCTGTTGCAGCTAATGCCATATTGGGTTACACCGTTGATTTCTTTGGCTGGAATGGTGGTTTTATTTTACTAACTGCAAGCTGTGTGCTTTCTATTATCCTTCTGGCAATGTCTATGCAACATATAAAAAGGGAAGCCAAAGAATAAAAAAAACGTTGATATCCATAGGGTAATACATACAAATTATGCGGTCTAACCACTTTACTGAACAGAGAAGTTCAACGTATCAAACTCTATTATAGAAGCACTGGGTATTAGCTATGCTGTAAATCACTACAGTTTACTTGTTGGTAGAACGCCGCTGCCAGAATTAAACTTAACCTAAATGCTTCATCCTCGAAGCTTCTTTCCAGATAATCTTTTTTAAATTCGCTTTCATTGATCATGCCTTCTAAAAATTGCCGTATATGAACAAGTTCATGAGCCATTACAATTCTTAGCTCACTAGGTTCAAGATTTTTTGCTAACACAATCAAATAGTTACTACCTATACGCTGAGCATAACCATGTATGCCCGGGTTTTTCATTCGCTTTTTCAAAAAGGTAACATTTGCATTAGGAATATTGAGTTCCGCCTTATAAAATTTGATCATATCCTGCATGGTGCAACCCGTGGGGTTCAGTGAGGTTTTCTCTTGGACTAATATAATAGGCTCAAGAGCAAATAGCGTCTTATTCAGTGATTCAGCGTGAGCCGTCTTTGCTGAACCTAGGCTGATAAGCAAAGAAAAACAAATGGCACGCAGCAATAAAAATATGATTGTTAGCATCTCTCTGAACAATACCATCCTGTGCCTCCTCCGTGGTAACAGCTGATATAGCTTTAATGGATATCTATCATAAGGGAACAAAGCAGAAGAATAAGTAACATAGGCGTTAGTAAAGATATCAATTTCATTATCTATTACGCTGGCCTACCAAATACCAGCACAGCATTGGAATTCATCGCAATAGCCCTGCTATTACTCCTCATTCCGCCTTGTACTGGAGTCTATCTGTCTATGCTTATTACGGTAGTTAGAAAATACGGTGGGTATTAGTCTGAAATATGTTTCTGGCATGTCAAAGATTGGTAAAACTTAATAGCCATTGGTTCACTTAACCGGAATGCCTCATCTTCAAAGCTCCTTTCTAGGTAATCTTTTTTTTGCTCCTTTTCAAATATTTGGATATTAATACTTCCCTCAACAAACTGCCGCACATGCACCAGTTCATGGGCAATAACTACCCTCAATTCACTGGGCTCTAGCCCTTTTGCTAAGGTCACGATATATTTATCTCTTGCTGGTTGGGTATAACCGTAAAAGCGAGGGTCTTCCATGCGTCGCCTGAAAAACATGATGCGTGTCTGTTCAATATTAAGTTCTGATTTATAGAAGTCCACCATATCCCCAAGCGTGCAACCAAAGGGATTCAAAGGCGCTGTTTCGTTTGAGATGATAATCGCCTCAGGTGCAAATAAAGGGTGAGTCAATGATTTTGCATGAAGACTGTTATTAAGCTGAACCAATAGAAATAAACGTATTACACTATAAAGCAGTATTGAAATGCGTTTGGCCTGTTGGCATTTAAGAATAACAAACATAAGCTGAGAAACGGTTTGAATGCATAATGAATGTTAAATATACATCGGCAACCCTTGGCCATAGTAAAAATACGTTTCAGTGCTTACATGCAACGAGCAAGCATTCATTTACTATTCTATAAAAAATAGCTCATTCGCTCTTACAGATTTACGAAAATACGGGTCATGACCCAATGGGTGAGGTTTTCTGCCAAGAAAAAGCGCTTGCAGCTTATACCTGATCTGCTTTTTAACCGTTAAATATTTTCGCAGATCATGCATCATTTCTAGGCTACACGCTTTATCAATCTGTTCTTGCTCAGAAAGTTTAAACGAGAAAAAGCTTTTCAGCTCATATTGACCAGGTGGCGGAGCTACCAGCGACTGATGCACGCCAAAGGGCCAGCGATCCGTGTTATCTAAATGATTAACATAGTATAAGAAATTTATATTTAATCCTTGCAGCGTATTGACCGCCTGTTTAACGACTTCAGTTGTTAACTGATGGTCACTATGGGCATCTATCGCTGGATGTGGCGTTACAATAATATCAGGTTGCCACTTTGAGATAAGCGCTGATACATCCTGAGTCAGACGTCTCCAGTCTGCTGTTTTATCCCCATCTGAGGCAAGAGAAATGCGATTAAATTGCCTAAACAGCGGTTTATTAATTGCATCAATTGCAAGGTCAGGCTGTTTGTACATTTGTTTTAATGTGCCATCTGAATAACCAAGCTGAATACACTTTTCAGGCTTAATGCCAGACCATTGAGGTACTGCAATACTATCCCATGCTCTTAGCCGACCTATTAGAGCTGTCGCCTCTGAACCAACATGCTGCTGCAATGACTGGCCTGGCTCAGATTCACCTGCTGTTACCGTGATAATGGTGCTGTCATATGCTCTACATAGGCCAAATGCTGCAATTTCTGCATCATCAGGGTGCGGTGCAAGTATCAGTAGCCGTTTGTTAGTCAAGTCTGGATTCTTATTAATAAGAAGGTGCGCATTTTTTTCTATTAATAGGCAATGACGTACTCGTAATTGAATGGTTTTCTTTTCTGCTATACAGTGGCTTATATTGATATATCGCTTACCTTCAAAGCCCCGTTCAAAATACTGCTTAATAGGCTTTTTCTCACAGACAATCTCAATATAAGGATCAAAAAGGTAACCTAATATTGTCGCCTTTCCTGTAATCTCTAGTAATACGGAAACATCTTCTTGATCAATGATCTCTGAGCATTGAAACGAATTATTTGATAACTGAATAGCAACCCTGCTTGCATCAGAGCATTTCAAGCAATGGTCTATGCGCCTGTTATAACGGATATAGTCTGTCCAAAGAAGTTCATTTAAAATGTATGACCCAATAAAAACAAAAATAGCTGCAATGTAATAATCAAACCATAAAAGAGCCGCTACCAAAGATAATAGTACGGTCAAACAGCTTAGTTGAAATGCCTTACTATAAAACATAACTTATTTTCGTAACCAAGATTTTATTGCTTTTCTCAAGAAGGTTGGTGTTAACGCAGCTTTTTTATTATATGCAAAACCCTTAGCGTACTGTGTCAATGCATGTTCATACTGACCAGCTAAAAATAACGTCCTAAACTGGTCAAGGTGCTTAAGACCAAGATAAGGCTCGCGATATCTCATGAGTTTTTCAGATAGGCGGTTTCGGTTAAAGGTTTCATTAACAGATGCTTCCACAATGTTATGATGAACGTCATAGCGCAGACTGCCTGAATGTTTATGTACTAATACAACAGGTTTATTTATCTTTACTGCTGGATGATTCGCCAACATGTGTGAAAAAACAGGCTCATCCTCGTATAAACGCAGGTGCTTGGGAAAGGCTTCATCCGCTAGTAAATCACGTTTAAAAACAATAGAACTACACAGTAATGAATTATCTATATTCAGCAGATAACGCTTAAAGTTATCTTCCTTTGATTGTGATAATGGCCATAGGCAACGAATTTTTTTCTGCCCATTACTGTGAACTGAAAAATATTGGGCAATGAGCATACCTGCTGAAGGTTCAGCTTTGATTGCTTCAGCAAAAATCATCAAAGCACCCTCTATCAACTCGTCATCACTATCAAGAAAATAAATATAATCGCCTTTTGCATGCGCAATACCTGTATTTCTGGCGCTAGAAACACCTTGGTTAGAGGTATGCCTGTAATACCGACACAACTTGTTTGTACTGCCTATAATGTTGTTAACAACAAATTCGGTGTTATCTGTTGACCCATCATCAACAATAATTACTTCGTAATGCGCATAACACTGACTCAAAACAGAGTTCAGCGTTCTGGGTAAATAGTGTGCATAATTATAACTTGGAATAACAATACTGATTAAACAGGGCTTGTCACCCATTTTACCTCCTAGGGTAATACCTATTTTTACTTCTATTTCACCATAAGAAATCACTGCTATTACAAAATAGCAGCGAGTATATAGTGGGTTCTTTATCTTAATCTATTACTGCCCGTAGCGGCTGTTCATAATCTTGCAAACAGCTTATAAGGCGTATCTTCAGCATTAAAATAGTTTAATATGGCTATCAATCTCTGTAGCAGAGTTGTTGACTAATGTTAACCATTCGGGGTTAACGGCTTGCCTGTCGCATACCTGATCAAAATACATTTTTTGCAGCTTTCTGGTAATAGGCCCTGGCTTACCCGTGCCAATAATCCGGCCATCATGCTCTCTGATAGGCATAATTTCAGTAGCCGTTCCAGTAAAAAAAGCTTCTTTAGCAATATAAACATCATCTCGTGTCAGGCATGTTTCTCGCACTTCCAGTCCTATCTCTTTAGCAAAATACATCACGGTATCACGGGTGATTCCTTCAAGACATGAGGTAAGCTGAGGTGTGTATAAAATACCATCGGCTTTGACTATAAAAATATTCTGCCCGCTGCCTTCGGCTACATATCCTTCGCTGTCTAGCAACAAAGCTTCTTCGCAGCCACTGTCAATAGCTTCTCTAAGCGCCAACATCGAGTTCATGTAGTTACCATTGGCTTTAGCTTTACATAGCGTGGTATTAACGTGGTGTCGAACATAAGACGATGTTCTTATTTTAATGCCTTTTTCTAACGCTTCTGATGACAGATAAGAAGGCCATTTCCAAGCAGCAACAATACAATGTGTCTTAAGGTTTTTAGTGCGCAGCCCTAACTGACCTGGCCCATAAAAACACATAGGTCGCAGATAAGCTTCAGATAGCCCATTTTCTTTGATCACCGCTTGTTGCGCTCTTTCCAGCTGATCGTATGAAAAAGGAATAGCCATATTCATAATGTGCGCACTGCGAAAAAGCCTTTCAGTATGGGCTTTCAAGCGAAATATACTCGGGCCTTTGGCCGTGTTATAAGCTCTAACACCTTCAAAGACGCCCATGCCATAGTGAAGGGTATGACTTAATACATGTGTTTTAGCTTCATCCCATGGTACTAAATCACCATCATACCAAATAACACCTTTGGTATTAGCTAACGACATATAACCCTCCTGTACCTTAACACATGATAAAAGCATTGCGTTTATTTTTACGCTGCAAGCATCTTATCGGCGGATATTTAGGCGCCCTTGTTTAATCAAAACAACTCTGAAGTCATAGTAGATTGCTGTTATTATTCGTTAGCAAGCATTCTGAGGGAAATAGATTGGTTTGTCACCTAGCTGCCATTGGGGATATTTGTTCATTACTGATAGAAATAGAGCGGATTGCATAAAGTCATATAGCCAGCGCTTTATATTATGGTAACCACTTTGTGCAAACCACGTCTTATCGACATGAGCAAACTGGCGAATAAAAGGCAGTATTGCCGCATCCGTGATACCAAAGTGTTTACCTTGCAAAAACGGTGTTTTAGCTAAAACGCTTTCTAATTTTTCCAGTAGATGTTGACATTGCTGCCTATAATATAACCGACTAAATTCTGGGTGGCGGTCTGCATACTTATAGCGATCAAGCCAATACTTAAACGATGTATCATTTTCTGCTATCAGTGATTCACCGCTGCCACTATCAAAAGCCCCCCAGTGATTAGGATCGTGTTGCTGCAATGCCCACAGCATAATATCTAAACTTTCATCGATAACGCTACCATCTTCTAGTAATAAAACAGGAACAGTAGCTTTACTGGATGCTGTAATAAGCTCTTTTGGCTTATCTCTTAACACAACCTCACGCAGTGCGACTGTCATGCCGCTATAACTAATAGCAAGCCTAGCTCTAATGGCATAAGGGCAGCGACGGAAAGAATAGAAAACAGGTATTTTTGATGCGCCCATTAAGTTGATCCAGAAATAATGATGATATTACCTTCTACCGAGAAACACTGCTGAAACGCTGTTGTAGATAGAGTGTGATGGCTCCACTGTTCATTTTCTTTAGCCGATGGATGGTGAATAATATAGCTTTCTTTGTTACGGCCAATAATAAGCACCAAATGGCCACCTTTTTTATCAGGATTAAACCCACAACTAACTGATGCTATGACTAGCTTTCTTTGCTCAAGAGCATTATCAATAAGGTATAAATGATCACCAATACTTTGGCACTGAGCACTCACTCCGTAGGCCATAACCATATCAGCAAGTTTTTGATGTATCCAACCTACACCTTTCTTATATCCATTCATAGCAAGCCCCTGATCAAGCAATCTTTTAAGCGGAACAACCTGCTGGGTCAGCTGTGCAATAACCATTTTTAGGCAAGCTAGGCCACAAATACGATCAGTCCAAGATAACGCTTCATCAAAGCTATCAAAGCCTTCAGCTTGATAATTCGTCTTGGTCAGCCGCTGGGAATAAAAAGCAGTATCTAGCATAGTGGAGTATTCATCATCAACGTGCTTAAACATTAACCTACTAATATAGTAAAATATCAGCTAGGTTAATCAACTTAGTTAACGCTAAATATGAACGACCTTTCATTGCTTCTCTCCTGCTTGCAATTCTATAATGTCCGCTATTTTTTTGGGTCGAGTCTATAGTTAAGCTCGGCATATGCAACTGAACTGGGGTTTTCCCACCCATGAAAAAAACTAAAGTATTAACAGGTGTAACCACTACAGGAACGCCCCATTTAGGTAACTATATAGGTGCTATTAAGCCCGCTATTGAACAAAGTCGCCGCGATGACATTCAGTCTTATTATTTTATGGCGGATTATCATGCACTGGTAAAGGGGTCTGATCCAAAACGTATTCATCAATCGGGGTTGGAAAATGCTGCCACTTGGCTGGCTTTGGGTTTGGATACAGATCGTGCAACGTTTTACCGCCAGTCTGATGTACCTGAAATTATGGAGTTAAACTGGATTTTAGCTTGCATGACCGCCAAAGGACTGATGAACCGTGCCCATGCCTATAAAGCTGCTGTGCAAGCCAATGAAGATAAAAACGAGCAAGACCCAGATAAGGCGGTCACAATGGGTTTATTTAGTTATCCCATTTTAATGGCTGCAGATATTCTTGCATTTAATGCGCATAAAGTACCTGTGGGTCAAGATCAAATACAACATATTGAAATGGCAAGAGATATTGCCAGTCGAATGAATCATCATTACAACACCCAGTTTACCTTACCTGAAGCTCTAATAGAAAAAAACTCAACCATCTTGAATGGTTTAGATGGCCGCAAAATGAGCAAGAGCTATGGCAATACGATTCCATTATTTTGTTCCGAAAAAAACCTATTAAAACTAATCAAAAAGATTAAAACCAACTCGCTTCAACCCGGCGAACCAAAAATCTCAGATAGCTGCACGCTATTTCAAATTTTCTCTGCCTTTGCCACCTCCAGTGAAATAGCAGGCAAGCGCAACCAGTATGAAGCAGGTGCCGGATGGGGTGAGTTAAAAAATCAGTTATTTGACCATGTAAATAGCTATCTGGCAGAGGCAAGAAAAAACTATATAGCATTATTAAATGATCCATCATTTATCGAAGCTGAATTAATCAAAGGCGCTGAAAAAGCCCGTGCTGAAGCTGGCAACTTACTCAGTAATATCAGAAAAGCCATTGGCATTTATTCTTTTGTCTAATCGTATTAGCACAAGGAACGTGCTATCTATAATACTCATTAGCTTTTAATGGTATGGTGAAGTGCCAATAAAACTACAAGGCAGCCCAGATACACAAAAAATTTACTACCTGGGCTAAGTTAAAGCAAACAATAATATAACATCTTGAAAGACTATGACTATATAACCTTCATAGTGCATAAAACTGATTAAACCATACTATGTAAAGGCTTTAGGCGCGACCTAAGTCTTATAGATAATAAACAAATTAACGATCAAAATGATCACTACAAATAATAACTAACAATGGAATTAAAAAAGTTATTGCCATAGCAAGGAGTATTAATTATGAGCATTTCACATCTCCGTCCTTCTTTTGCTTCTACATCAGTGGAAAAAATTACAGAAGACGTTATAGGAAAGGATCTTGCTACTACCTATCAAGACATCCCCAGCAGCTTTAAAAGGAGAAAGATACGTAAACATCCAATAAAGTGGTTGCTGAGTCGAATTATAGGGCGTAAATCTTTTAAAGATAGTGTGTATCAAAAATACAAAGATTTTCATAGCCATATTAATAGCATATCAGCTAAGCCTTTACTCAACACACCAAATGAAAAGGCTAGTCTAGCAAACAAAAAACTGAGTACCCCACTATCTAAACCCCCTGTTAGTACTACAGCAACTTCTGATAAAAGAAGTGAGGTTATTAAGACTGAAGATGAACAATACATGGCATCAAAACAACTGGATGCTGCACTACCTGAACCCCCTGTTAGCACTACAGCAACTTCTGAAAAGATGAGCGAGGCTATTCAGACTAAAAATGAAAAAATCACTGCATCAGTTAGTAGGTCTAACTCTAGTGCAAATAATAATTCAATTGCCTTGACGGCAGACCAGCAGCTAAACCAAGCGGGTATAACAATCGGAGAAGAAAAAGTTGAGTCTATAGAAGAACAAAAAAATAAAGTCCTTCTGCAACTATTAAAGGCTGAGGGGTATGCACACCCAGACGCTTATAAGTTTTTAACTAAAACACTACTTGTAAACGAAGGTTTATTGACTGTTGCAAGCGGTAACTGTTGGGATGATACTGCAACATACAACTTTAATACTAACAAGTTTACTCTAGAGAATGTTAAAACTATTGCTAATAAAATCACAAAGATTCTTAAGGATCATGTGAAAAGCTTAACTAACACTGGAATTTACAAGGAACCTAAACCAGTTAGAGAAAGCTCTTTACCAGTTAAAGAAAGAACTCCATCAGAGAAAAAAAGAGAGATCTTCCAGTGCTATTTAAACGATCGAAAAACGATTGATGGGTCACTTGATCGCATGAGGGCCGGAAGAAATATCGCTTCTTATCTTCACAAGCAGGTTAACGTTAAAGACAGCCAAGATACCCAAGGAGATAAGAAGCTCAGAACCTTCAGCTATCAAGAAGTTGAAAAAATAATGAACCAATATAATAAATTAGTTAGTAAGGGTAACTCAAGTTATACGGCAACCAGTCATGATCTAAAAAATAAGATAAAAAGCAACATAGCCAGTGTAAAGGAAATAACAGAAACAAAGAACGGTATTAAAACTGTGATAGATGAGGTAAACAAAGGTGATTCCTCAGTCTTTTATTTCATAGGTGAAGATGATGCAATTGATAAGGCAAAAAAGAAGATGAAAAGAAATATAGCCAGTGTAAAGGAAATAACAGAAACAAAGAACAATATTAAAACTGTGATAGATGAGGTAACCAAAGGTGATTCCTCAGTCTTTTATTTCATAGGTGAAGATGACCCAATTGTTAAAGCAAAAAAGAAAGAGATAACTCAGTCTTTTATAGCACATCTTCAAGAAGGAAAAAAAAGAATCCTAGAATAAATATTAACTCTAAATTATTAAATAAAAATTAGATAGATTTTATAATTAACAACATGGCTAACTTTTACTAAATAAAATTAACTGTGACAAGTGAATAATTAGCACTAATTTGTTAGCCAATAAACTTTTAACCTTTATACTTATCTATCATTAAAAAAAGGAATAATTATGACTTACCACGGTACTCAAGCGGCAGGTTTTAAAAACAGCAATAAGTTGCCTAATAAAATGCCTGAAACCAACAATAAAGACCCCCTAGTTGATGATGAAAAATATGTGCCAATAATACGCAAAAAAAAAGGTATATTAGGCGATAATTTATTATCTAGGGAAGTAAAAAATATCGACTCCATAAAAGAAGAAAGTGACACAGTACGTAGTGTCAATACACATGAAGAGAAGGCACTCATAGCAATACACATTATTTTAAATTCAAGTGATCCGATAGATACTAAAATAAATAAATTACATGCTTTAAGCACAGATAAAAATGTATCAGAAGATGTACAAATTTTAATTGGTGAACAAATCATTTCTGCTGTAACCCAACATATTGATACTCTTGAAAAAAATCGTGCTGATACTAAAGGTATGATTAATAATAAAATAAATGCTATTTGGTCATCAAACATATCAGAGATTGATAAGATAAAAAAATTAGAAAATTTAAGCTCTGATTCATCTGAAACAGATGACGTTAAATTTTTAATTAATGAGCAGGTCATTTCTTTTTTGGAAAAACGTATTGAAGAAAAAGAAGCTGAAGATAAGTCACTGGATAGCAGAAATATGAAACAAGATAAACTAATGGAAACATCAACGCCTACACCTACTCAAACACTGAAATTAGAAAATACTACGACAAGTCAAAAAGCCCTTGAAGCAACAAATAAGGCATCAACTATCAGACTAAGTAACAAAGTAAAAAATAAGCCAGCCAATACGTTAAGTCATATGCCGCCTACAGCAGGTGATCGATCAAGCATGGCTGTAAAAACAAGCACACATTGTGTGCAAAACAACAAAACAACCCCCAAAAAAGCCCATAAAACAATAGCGGTTGCACCTACTAACAAGCCTACTGATCCTCATAAAGAACTGAAAAATCATATATCTAAGATAAAAGGTGAACAAAAAAGTCTTGATGGTGAGCAGAGTATGCTTGAACTTCATCATAAACGGGGTATGCTTGAACTTCTAAAAAGATTGTATACAAAAGATGCAGAAAAAACGTTAATAGATGCCGCTATTTTAGAGCTACGATCTACGCCAAACGGTACACCAAAACCTGCGTCACATAGTAAGGCAAGTGGTACACCGGCATCTTATAGACCAAAGAGTAAGCCAAACAATATGCCAAGACCTGCGTCACATAGTAAGGTAAGTGGTATACCAGCATATTCTAGACCAAAGAGTATGCCAAGCAATATGTCAAGATCTGCGTCACATAGTAAGGTGAGTGGTATACCAGCGTATTCTAGACCAAAGAGTAAGCCAAGCAATATGCCAAGACCTGCGTCACATAGTAAGGTAAGTGGTATACCGGCACCTTCTAGACCAAGAGCCATTAAAAAGAAAGCATCAATTTAATGGGAAGAAACAAAATAAAATGTTGCAGCAACCAACCGTTCTGTTAAATAAAAAGCCAAAATTAAAGAACGGAGTTGCTACAAGCTCTTATAGAACTTAGCTCAATTAAATTGCTATAAAGTCATACTAATCAGACCGGAAAACTCAATAGTTAGGTAAAAAGGATAACGAACGTGCTTGTCATTTATTATATAAATGAATTAGCTTCCCAAGTAGGTTCAATATTATTTTTTTAACGCAGCAATACATATAAACATAGTGGAAGTTTATACATAGTTATTTATCATCTCTTTAGCCGGTTATTTTTCAAAGGCTATTTTTTCTTTAGGAAAATGACAGGTAAAACGACTTCCTTTTCCTAAATCGCTACTGATACTAAGCCTGCCACTATGGCGTATCAAAACATGCTTAACTATCGCAAGCCCTAGCCCTGTACCACCTGTTTCTACACTTCGTCCTTTATCAATACGATAAAAGCGTTCTGTTAATCTTGGAATATGGAAAGGGTCAATGCCTACACCATTATCCTCAATAAAAATACGGGCACTTTTTTTTGATACTTTTAGCGTAACCTGAATATTACCCTTAGCTGGTGTATAACGAACAGCATTAAAAACAAGGTTAGAAAAAGCACTTCTAAGTTCATTTTTACTGCCCTTAATGTAGACATTATCTAAACAGATCAATTGAATGTGGTGCTGACTTTCCCCACTTAATTCACGGGCATCGGCAACAATCTGAGCCAATAAAGGTTGTAGCTTAATATTTTCTGGCTCACCCGGCATGACAGACTCTAAGCGCGAAAGAAGCAATAAATCATCAACCAATGTCTGCATTCTTTTTGACTGTTCTTGCATTCGATGCAGTGCTTTGTCCCATATAGGTGGAATTGATTCTTGAAGCGATAATGTATCCTGTAATGTCTCTAAATAACCTGAGATAACAGTCAATGGTGTTCTTAACTCATGGGAAACATTAGCAACAAAGTCCTTCCTCATAACCTCTAACTGATTAATTCGAGTAATATCTCGAACCAGTAATAACCGGCTACCCTCACCGTAAACGGTTGTTGTTATTTGTAGTTGACGATCGTTGTTGACGGGTGAGACTAGCTCAATGTGCTTATGGGTATTTTGAAAAAAATGCGCTGAAAAAGCAGTATCAAGAATAAGGTTAGCCATAAGCTTCCCTCTGTCATCCGGCGCTTTGAAGCCAAGCAGTTCTTCCGCAGCTCGATTCCACCACTCAAGTCTGCCCAAGCGGTCTATCATGACAATGCCATCATCTAAAGCTGCTGTAGACTCTTGAATACGATCAAAAATCTCTTTCAACCTGTCTCTGGAAGCTGTCTGGTATCTTTGAGTTTTCTGAATACCCTTAAAAACAGCACCCCATAGGCCATGGCTTAAGGAGGGAGGAATATCTGACTTTACTGATTTTTCTAGCCATTGTAACAAGTAAAATAATCGGGCTGACTCTATTATCATATAAAGACAAAGAATAATACACAGACCAAGAAGCGTGTTATTTAGTATCCACCCTGCTAAAATGCCAAGAAATAATACCCCTGCAATACGGCCAATTAGCCGCCACTTTAAATAAGTTGTCACCACTTTTCCAGCAGGCCCCGCCTGTTATAAAATAATCTCATTCTAGGTACCGATGATCTGACGTTTATACCAAAATCATCAAGTCTTTAACCTATCGGTCAACCACTATATCCAAGTTGGCCAATCGTGTTGTGATACTCTCTAATACTCAGTAAATCCATCTAGGAAAGCATGACTTGATAGCACAAGTCTCTGGAACGAAAAATTCACAGCTTGAATCTGACCTAACAGGCACCCTATGAAAAATCAGTAACTGCTTGGTTAAATCTGAACGACTACATCTAAAGAAGCCATTTTAGTTTTTTGTAGAAAAACGATAACCCATTCCGCGAACAGTTTGCACAAATCCCTCATAATCAAGACCTAATGCTTTCCTTAGACGACGAATATGGACATCAACCGTTCTCTCTTCAACGTACACATTACCGCCCCAAACTTGGTCTAATAGTTGGCTTCGGGAATAGGCTCGCTCCTGATGAGTCAGAAAAAACTTAAGTAGCCGATACTCAGTAGGGCCTATTTCAGCAGGAGAACCATTAATGGTAACGCGATGACCTACAGGGTCCAGCTCTAATCCTCTGATCACGATGGTAGATTGACTATCTTTTGTACCAGCACGGCGCAGCACAGCTTTTAACCGAGCCACTAACTCCCTAGGAGAAAAAGGCTTAGTAATATAATCATCTGCACCAATTTCCAGACCACGAATTTTATGATCTTCCTCCCCTTTTGCCGTCAACATGACAATAGGAATCTCAGCGGTTATCTCATTTCGCTTTAGGCGTCTGGCAAACTCAATGCCGGAGACATGAGGCATCATCCAGTCGAGTAAAATCAGGTCAGGTTTTTTATCTACAACTAACACATGGGCCTCAGTTGCATCTGTTGCTTCCAAACATTTAAAGCCTGCCAGTTCAAGAGAAATACTGACCATTTCACGAATAGGCGCTTCATCATCAACGATCAAGATGGTACTTGCTGACATGGGTGATTGCCTGCTAACAAATAATAGGTGTACTGAAAATGGTATGAAAAATATTTTTTGGCTGCTTCCTACAACCGGTAAATTTACCAGTCACGCGTATATTTTACCGCAATGGTTATAAAACTAATAACTCAAAGCAATGCCTATAAAAATAATCATTCCAATCCAATGGTTACTAAGGAAAGCTTTAAAGCAAGTATCTCTCTCTCTATTACGGGTCATTTTTTGCTGAATTAAAAACAAAATCGCCGCTAATGCAAGAGAGAGATAATACAGCCAGCCTAATGCCATTTTCAAACCAATAAACCCTAAAGTAATAACAGTCATGCCCTGAAGCAGAGCAATAGCCATGTTATCAAACCGACCAAAGAAAATAGCCGTTGATTTAACCCCTATTTTTAGATCATCATCCCGATCAACCATCGCATACTGAGTATCGTATGCCACAGTCCAGAACAGATTGGCGGCAAAGAGTGGCCATACCACTGCTGGTACACAGTTGCATTCAGCTGAAAAAGCCATAGGTATTGACCAAGAAAAGGCCGCACCTAATACAACCTGAGGCAAGTGCGTATAACGTTTGGTAAATGGATAGACAGACGCTAACAGTAGACCAATAAAAGACAGCTTAATTGTTAGCGCATTAGTTGTTAGCACTAATAGGAAGGCTGTGATAACACAAACTGTAAAGTAGATTAACGCCTCTTTTTCTGTGATACGCCCGCTAGGCAGAGGGCGGTTAGCCGTACGCTTAACATGCCCATCAAAATGCCGGTCTGCATAATCATTGATAATACAACCTGCACTGCGCATTAAGATGACTCCAAAGCTAAAAGTAGCTAAGCTTCGAATACTAGGTACTCCATGAGCTGCCAACCACAAGGCCCATAAAACAGGCCAAAGCAAAAGATAAATGCCAATTGGCTTATCAAGACGAGCCAGATGAACAAAGTCCCTAATAAACGATGCATTTATTGACTTCATACGCGTTTTCTCAGGCTTGCTTTCGTTCGGGTAAAAAAACTTCACAGACAGAAATAGGCTGGTTATAGATATAGAATAATGATCTTCGCCCCCAAGCTCGCTCATCGGTATATTGAAATGGCAGATGTTGGTTAAATTGTTTAGCCGGTATACCGGCCATCTCGATAGTACCTCTTTTCACAGCAGGGTGAGCAAAAAGAAACTCCCCAAGCGGCTTATTTCCAAGCTCAAGCAAACTAGCTTGTTCGCCACGCAAACTGCTCTCTGGAAACACACTTCTAGCAAAAATTTTTATTTGTCCTGCACACACAAGAAAAATCTCTCTAATACTGGTCCTAGTGCCATCGGCAAGACCAAGAAATAGCTTCTCAGAATGAGTAGGCACCGCCCAAGCATGCTTTATTACATTTACTTTAACGTCATTTTGATACGTTTTCTTCAGCCTCTCTGTCAGTGAACCGGTATCCAGTAACCAGCTTGCTAATGATGGGGAAATACCTTCGGGAATTACGGGCAAAGGCTGCCAAGGTTTATCTTGATCATCAAAAAAAGGCATATTTATAAAGTATCTAGGCAGTAGGTTATTAAGGCTTAAACTGGTACTCAAGTCATCTAAGCATCAAAGTCTATGCTTTTGAGGTATCGGTACAGCATACCAAGAAAATAAGAGTACCTTTGCGACACTGCGGCTGTTTAATATTGACTGAACACATGAACAAATAGCAAGATATCCAAGCCCTTTGTACAGCGTTATGGATTTTAACAGAAATACTCAGACTATTGATATTTGACCTAGAAAAAGCTGCGCAAATAGGCATAATCAAAGCAGTATAATCATCATTTTTAAAGATATTATTTTGTTCTTGTACTCCCTGCCTGAGCCGCTTGTGCTTTACAATAGACTGTAGTTAATAAGATCAAAATTTAGTTCATACAAACCGTAGTGATCTTCCACGGTTAATAAAAACGCTTACATGCCAAGGGCGCTAGCGTAAATGCTATGTTCAATTCAGACTTTATAAAGGAGTTGTAATGAAAAAATGGCACTGTATTGTATGCGGTCTGATTTATGATGAAGCCGCTGGCTGGCCTGAAGACGGCATTCCCCCAGGTACTCGCTGGGAGGATGTACCGATGGATTGGCTTTGCCCTGACTGCGGCGTGGGCAAAGATGCATTTGAGATGGTTGAAGTTTAACCACAATGCTGCGACACATTGTAATGATATTATTTTGCGTTAACTAGTCGAGCGGGCTGCGACGGCTATGCCCCTTGTCATACCCATAAAGAGATTAGGAGGCTTGATTGGTATTAAGTAAACTAGGAGAGGCGTTATGAAGTTCAGACTCATGTTATGGGCACTGGCTTTTTTAATGGGACGTGCCAGCAAAAAAAATGAATCTTTCAGAAAGCAACTAGAGGGTCAACGCCTTACCTTCCAGATACGCAGCTTAAACGGTGCTAGCCGTGTATATACTGTTAAAGATCTTCAGGTAACCAGCCGGTCAGGTTCATGCCAAAACCCTACTTTTGATATAGCCTTCCAAACACCAGAAGTTGGCTTTGATACCTTCACCGCAAAGAATACAAAGCTAGCTTTTATGGAAGGTATTCAGGCTAAAAAGATTATGATTTCCGGTGAGTTTCCTAAGGTGATCTGGTTTCAAGGTTTAATTAAATACCTTCTTCCCAAGAAAAAGAAAGCTTAATTTATAGGCAGCTCACCATGAAAATGACGTAAACTAACAACCGCTATTCAGCATGGGCAATTGATGTAATAAAGGTATAATTTTGGAAGATATTATTGAAGCGCTACGGGAAAATGCACTAGATGTGCCCACATCAATTCCTCTACCTAATGAGGATGATCTGGTCAATGTTGAAGAAGAAATTCTAATCCCTTTGCCTTACGACCTTAGGGAATTTCTATTGCAAGTCAGTGATGTGGTCTATGGCTCGCTGGAGCCTGTAACAATTACTGATCCTCATGCACACACCCATCTACCAGAAGTAGCATCCCAAGCATGGAGTATTTTTGTTCCACGGCACCTCATCCCTATTTGTCAAGAGGGTAATAGTTACTACTGCATAAGTGCTGACGGTGAAATTTGCCATTGGAGCCAAGAGGGACAATCAGAACAAACCTGGAGCTCTATCTGGCAGTGGGCTAGCAATGTCTGGCTGCAAAGTTAACTATTCAATAGTGCTCGTTAGCGCAGAGCATAAAGTCTGGGTAATTGATGGTACATAGCTTGTTGTTGTCCTATGGACATATATGCTGGTACTTTTAATAGATTGAATACAATCCATGAAAGTATTTAATGGGTTTTTAGGGTTAGCGCTCGCTTGCGATGTTGTCACTTAAGCAGCTCTGGTGTATCTAAAGGCGTTAATGGGAATACAATCTATTCGGGACACAATATGGCCAGTAAGTTTGTTTTAATAGGTGATGAGGATAAATCGAGCCAGTTTGCCATTGAAAAAGTGTTATTGGAAAGTGGTATAGACAGCATTTCTACCAGTTCTGGCAAAGAGGTTCTGGGTATCTATGAGTCTGATCCAAATCGCTGGGCATTGATTATACTGAGTTGTGAGGTATCAGATATCGATGGCTATGAAACAGCACGTGCTATCAGGGAGTTTGAGAAGAGTAACAATATTGCACCCGTCAATATCATTGGTACTACTGATAATCCTGACCAACACTTTGCTAGCAAAACACAAGTAGCTGGCATGAATGGGTCCATAGAGAAACCTCTCGATAAGCGTCAATTGCTAGATATGGTATCTAGGCTGTTTTCTATACGTAAAGCCGCATCACTTGATTAGATTAGACGCTATTAGCTAGCATGCCTAAAGCTATAAGCCCTTGCTTCTCGATTAACCTAAGCAAATACTATCTGCTGTAAGGTCTAGTCGCGCATAACCGGCGTGACTGACTTTTATAAGCATCAGAATTTTCCCTAATTGGCACCTGACAGCATTGCAACATTTAATACGCACAGACATTCTCTTATTCAGATACTAAAGGTGGCAGTATTTATATCTACATGCTACCCTTGCCCTGTGTGTTAGTTCACCATGCTTGATGCTTCAAGCATCTTGAGAAATATAGAGTTAAAATTAATATTTTATTATAATAGTCCTTCTTAAAAAACTGCATGCTGGGCGCATCGGCAGTTTCACTTCGTTATACTCTAATCCTTGACGTTAGCCAATGACATCCGTACAATTCAGTCGCGTTATAATAGGATCTGTCTACATTTTTATTAGCGAATTGTTGCCAGCGCTACTTACCAGCTCTAGGCGCTGATGTTAATAAGAGGTGGAAATAGCGTTTTCATTGGTTTTGCTTGATGGTTACTGCTTTATTTAGGTTTTACCAGAAACAGCTCTATCAAAGACAGTTAACTGTAGCAATGCAAACGGTATTTTCAGGTGAATCTGATGAGTTTTTAGCGAAAAATCCTCTGACGCTAATAGGCTCAACTATGCGATAGCAGGAGACTATCGCTGATATTGCCACCTAAAGGTTGGCAATTCAGGCAATGCGAATATCTCACACCGCATTGTCGTGGTGAAATTTAGAACAGGAGCGTTCTATTTTAGCTTATATTTAGAAACGATTTGGAGTCTGCCCGATGGCAACGATTAATCAGCTGGTGCGTAAGCCTCGTAAGCGCAAGGTCAAGAAGACCGATGTGCCTGCGTTACAGGCATGCCCTCAGCGTCGCGGCGTTTGTACCCGCGTATATACAACCACCCCTAAAAAACCTAACTCGGCGCTACGAAAAGTATGTCGTGTCCGTTTAACTAATGGCTTTGAGGTGACCTCTTATATCGGCGGTGAAGGCCATAATCTGCAAGAGCACAGCGTTGTTCTGATTCGTGGCGGTCGTGTAAAAGACTTACCTGGTGTACGTTATCACACGGTTCGCGGTAGTCTGGATACTCAAGGAGTCAATGACCGCAAACAAGGCCGCTCCAAGTATGGTACTAAACGCCCTAAGAAGTAACCAATACAGGCTTTAGCTTACACCCTTTGTGTGGTTAAACCTTTTGCCTGCTTTTAGCAGAAAAAACTGAAGTTTCAGCAACCTGAGTGAATACTCTTATTTATCTCAAATTATGCTGCATAAACTCTTGATAAGAGTAAGGCCGAGTATCTAAGATCTCGGATTACCTGAAGACCAAATTGAGAACTTATCAATGCCTAGAAGAAGAGTTGTCGCCAAGCGCGAAGTACTCCCTGATCCTAAATTTAGTAATAAAACCCTGACAAAATTCATCAACCATGTCATGGTCAGTGGTAAAAAATCTGTTGCGGAAAAAATTGTTTACGGCGCGCTTGCAAAAGTTGAAGAACGCTCTGGTAAAAACCCCTTAGAAGAATTTGAAAAAGCGCTAGAGTCTATTGCTCCCATGGTAGAAGTAAAGTCTCGCCGCGTCGGTGGTGCGACATATCAAGTGCCTGTAGAAGTTCGCCCTTCTCGTCGCACAGCGTTGGCTATGCGCTGGCTGGTAGATGCCGCACGTAAGCGTGGAGAAAAGTCAATGAAGCTACGCTTGGCCGGCGAGTTGTTGGATGCCGCCGACAATAAAGGCGCTGCTGTTAAGAAGCGTGAAGACGTACACCGTATGGCTGAAGCCAATAAGGCGTTCTCTCACTATCGTTTCTAAGTTCAGAGGATTGATTCGTGGCTCGCAAAACCCCGATTAAACGCTATCGCAACATAGGGATCTGTGCCCATGTTGACGCGGGTAAGACAACTACAACAGAGCGTGTTCTGTTCTACACCGGCTTGAGTCACAAGATTGGTGAAGTACATGACGGTGCTGCCACTATGGACTGGATGGAGCAGGAGCAAGAGCGTGGTATTACTATTACCTCTGCAGCTACAACCTGCTTTTGGCGTGGGATGAATGCTCAGTTTGATGAACACCGTATCAATATTATTGATACTCCAGGGCATGTTGACTTTACCATTGAAGTGGAACGCTCACTACGCGTTCTAGATGGTGCTGTTGTTGTACTTTGTGGCTCATCTGGCGTACAGCCTCAAACTGAGACTGTATGGCGTCAAGCTAACAAATATGAAGTACCTCGTATGGTATTTGTCAACAAGATGGATCGTACTGGCGCTAACTACCAAATGGTCATTGACCAGCTGCGTACTTCTCTAGGTGCAAATGCTGTACCCATGCAGATGACCATTGGTGCTGAAGATGACTTCAAAGGCGTTGTCGACTTGGTGAAGATGAAAGCTATCATCTGGAATGAAGCCGACCAAGGCATGACATTTACCTATGAAGATATTCCTGCAGATCTTGAAGAGACCTGCAAAGAAATGCGTGAGTACATGGTAGAAGCTGCCGCTGAAGCATCTGAAGAGATGATGGAAAAGTACCTTGAAGAAGGTGACCTGACAGAGGAAGAAATTAAAGCAGGCATTCGTGTACGAACACTGGCTAACGAAATCATTCCCGTCTTTGGTGGTTCTGCATTCAAAAACAAAGGTGTGCAGGCTGTATTGGATGCAGTGATCGAGCTCATGCCAAGCCCTACCGATGTCAAAGCAATCGAAGGTGTATTAGACGATGCTGATAATACCACTGCCACTCGAGAAGCAGACGACAGCGCCCCTTTTTCTGCACTAGCATTCAAAATTGCGACAGACCCATTCGTTGGCACCCTAACCTTTGTTAGAAACTACTCTGGCGTACTAAAATCTGGCGATTCTGTATACAACCCGGTCAAACGCAGAAAAGAACGTGTTGGCCGTATGGTGCAAATGCATGCCAACAACCGTGAAGAGCTCAAAGAATGCTTGGCAGGTGATATTGTTGCGCTCATCGGCTTGAAAGACGTGAGCACAGGTGACACGCTGTGCGACATGAATAATCTTATCACTCTGGAGCGCATGGAATTCCCTGATCCTGTAATTTCCGTTGCGGTTGAGCCTAAAACTAAGGCTGACCAAGAAAAAATGGGAGTTGCACTAGGAAAACTAGCGCAAGAAGACCCTTCGTTCCGCGTTAAAACGGACGAAGAAACAGGTCAAACCATCATTTCTGGAATGGGCGAGCTCCATCTAGACATCATTGTTGATCGCATGAAGCGTGAATTTAAGGTTGAAGCCAACATTGGTAAGCCTCAAGTAGCTTATCGTGAAAAGCTCAAAACCAGCGTTGAAGCTAACCATAAATTTGTTCGTCAGTCTGGGGGCCGAGGTCAATATGGCCACGTCGTTATCGAGTTTTCTCCAACCGAAGAAGAAGGTTTGGAGTTTATTAACGAGATTGTCGGCGGCGTTATTCCTAAAGAATATATTCCAGCTGTTGAAAAAGGCATCACTGAACAGATGCAAAATGGCGTTGTTGCCGGTTACCCACTACTGGGCCTGAAGGCTCGCCTGTATGATGGTTCTTATCATGATGTTGACTCCAGTGAAATGGCGTTTAAAATCGCAGCTTCACAGGCTCTGAAGAAATATGCACCGCAAGCCGACCCTGTTCTCATGGAACCCATGATGCAAGTTGAGGTGGTAACACCTGAAGACTATATGGGGGACGTCATGGGCGATCTAAACCGTCGCCGCGGAATTGTTCAGGGTATGGAAGATAGCTCCTCTGGCAAGATTATTCGTGCTCAGGTGCCGCTAGGTGAAATGTTTGGCTATGCTACTGACCTGCGTTCTGCAACTCAGGGGCGTGCGACATATTCCATGGAGTTCGATGAGTATACCGAAGCACCTAATAGTGTTGCTGAAGCAGTGATTAAAAACCAGGGTTAATCACCCCTATCCATTGATATCAAGGGTTAAGAGAAATGGCTAAGGAAAAATTTGAGCGTAACAAACCACATGTAAACGTGGGCACAATCGGTCACGTTGACCATGGTAAAACTACGCTAACTGCAGCACTAACTCGCGTTTGTGCTGAAGTTTGGGGCGGCGACGTTAAAGCATTTGATCAGATCGATAATGCACCTGAAGAACGTGAGCGCGGCATCACTATCTCTACAGCTCACGTAGAGTATGATTCTCCAACTCGCCACTATGCGCACGTAGACTGCCCAGGACACGCTGATTACGTTAAAAACATGATTACAGGTGCTGCACAGATGGATGGTGCTATTCTTGTATGTTCTGCCGCTGATGGCCCCATGCCTCAAACGCGTGAGCATATCCTGTTATCTCGTCAGGTCGGCGTACCTTATATCGTTGTATTCCTAAACAAAGCTGACATGGTAGACGACGAAGAGCTACTGGAATTGGTCGAAATGGAAGTACGTGAGCTACTCGATACTTACGAATTCCCAGGTGATGACACCCCAATCATTGTTGGCTCTGCCCTGATGGCGCTTGAAGGAAAAGACGATAAAGAAATGGGTACAACTGCAGTACGTAAACTGGTTGAAACCTTGGATGAATACATCCCTGAACCAGAGCGTGCTGTTGATCAACCCTTCTTGATGCCTATTGAGGATGTATTCTCCATCGCAGGACGTGGTACAGTTGTAACCGGTCGTGTTGAGCGTGGTATCGTCAAAGTCGGCGAAGAAATCGAAATCGTTGGTATCAAAGATACCACCAAAACAACCGTTACTGGCGTAGAAATGTTCCGCAAGTTGCTGGACGAAGGCCGTGCAGGTGAGAATGTCGGCTGTCTTCTTCGTGGTACTAAGCGTGAAGATGTTGAGCGTGGTCAGGTTTTGGTTAAACCTGGTACTGTTACACCTCACACTAAATTTGAAGCAGAAGTCTATGTCCTTTCCAAGGATGAAGGTGGCCGCCATACACCTTTCTTCAAAGGCTATCGTCCACAGTTTTACTTCCGAACCACTGATGTGACCGGTGCTGTAGAACTTCCAGAAGGCGTTGAAATGGTTATGCCGGGTGATAATGTAAACGTTAAAGCCACTCTAATTGCTCCTATCGCTATGGAAGATGGCTTACGTTTTGCCATCCGAGAAGGTGGTCGTACCGTAGGTGCTGGTGTCGTTGCCAAAATCATTGAATGATAGTTATTTGAATATTCTTTGATTAATGCAAACCACAGAAAAAACCGACTTTTTAGTCGGTTTTTTTCTTATACTAACCATGCTTTCTAACTACCATAATGCACATGGGCAGCCAGGCTGCCAGAAAAAGACGGAATAATGAGTAATAGCAGAACTATTGCGAATAATCTCAATGCAGTGCTACTATTCAGAGGGTCAGCGCAATCGCGTTGTTAGAAAAAATGATTGCTTGTATACACTGCCCACAAAAGATCATAAGTAATTCTAAAGAAGATATTTCTCTTTATAGACTGAAAAGCTAGAATGGCATTTTCTGGTTTTTTTAATATGAGCAAGCAAAAATCCAAAAAAGTTTACGTTTGCACTGATTGTGGTAGTGAGTCTGCAAAATGGCAAGGGCAGTGCCCTGACTGCAAAGCATGGAATACATTTAAAGAAGTCAATCTTGGTCCCGCAAGTTCACCCGCAATTGCTGCCGCTAATAAATCCGGTTTTTCCGGTACCCTTGATGATCTAAAATTACTTAAAGATGTCGAAATTGAAGATGCGCCACGCTTTTCCAGCGGTATGCCCGAATTTGACCGAGTATTAGGCGGTGGTTTTGTAAAAGGCAGCGCTATTCTTATTGGTGGGCACCCAGGTGCAGGGAAAAGCACTATTTTATTACAGATACTCTGTCATGTTGCACAAGAAATGAATGCATTGTATGTCTCAGGAGAGGAGTCAATGCAACAAATAGCCGCCCGAGCAAATCGTCTTCGTTTACCTACTGCCCACCTAAAAATGTTGGCAGAAACGTCTGTTGAAAATATTATTTCAGTTGCAGAACAAGAAAAACCAAACATCATTGTAATCGACTCTATACAAGTAATGTATATGAATGGCATTGACTCTGCTCCCGGTGGGGTTGCGCAGGTGCGTGAATCTGCTGCCTACCTTACTCGTTTTGCCAAGCAGACAGGCACAGTACTATTAGTTGTTGGCCATGTAACCAAAGATAATTCTCTTGCTGGCCCTATGACCTTATCACATATAATCGATACCCAACTCATGCTGGGAAATACGGATGATGCTCGCTTTAGAATTATGCGAGCAACCAAAAACCGTTTTGGCCAAGTAAACGAGCTAGGTATTTTTGCAATGACCGAGAAAGGATTAAAAGAAGTAAAAAATCCTTCTGCTATTTTTCTATCAAGAACACCAGAACCAACATCAGGCAGCATTATTAGCGTACTTTGGGAGGGAACCCGCCCGCTACTAATTGAAATTCAAGCGCTTGTAGTTGACTCTCAATTAGGAAATCCTCGACGTGTAACTATTGGGCTAGATCAAAATCGACTAGCAATGCTATTAGCAATCCTTGCCCGACATGGTGGTATTTTTACCAGTGATCAGGATGTGTTTATTAATGTTGTGGGTGGTGTAAAAGTTACCGAAACAAGTGCAGACCTTGCCAGTCTTTTAGCTGCTGTTTCGAGTTTACGTGATAACTCATTACCGCAAGATTTAATAGCTTTCGGTGAAGTTGGTCTTGCCGGTGAAATTCGCCCAGTGGCAAACGGACAAGAACGACTAATCGAGGCAGCAAAGCATGGCTATAAACGAGCTATTGTACCTGCTGCTAATAAGCCAAGAAAACCAATTGAAGGGTTAACGATAGTAGCCATTCACAAGCTTTCTGAAGCCCTTGATTCGCTGTAATACATCAAGTCATAAAAAAATGAACTGCAAAAAAGCTACAGAAGTTATTGATAATCTTTTGCGTATAATTTTTAAACCCTAAATTAGTTAAATAGCTCGATATCTCTCTTATTATTGTCAAGCTTGATGTGATGAAGTGGAACCTTGATATAATACGGTACTGTGCTGATAAGATAATATAAGATCTCAAACTCATACGAAAATGCATAAAATTCCAGAACATACACTTGTATACGCTGGTCCATTATACCAATTATGTTTTCTAACTACTGTAATAAGCATGGACAGTTGGATTACAGAAAAGGCAAATGATGAATAATAGCCGGACTATTGAAAAAAAACTCTAGTGCAACGCCGGTATTCGGATGGCTAAGGCCATAGCGGGATTAGAGACGATGATTGGTATTGCAACTGATTCTAGCGTTTATATTACAAGCGTACAAGCGCTTTTGGTACTCTTCATTTTCTTGAAGGTGCGTTATGGCAAGGCTTCTTTAGGTCTTATATTTATTAAACAGCTATCGCTGTCTGAAAAAAAGTTAGTCACTTCGCCACAAAGTGTTTAAAAATAAATTAGTCTGGGATAATCAACTCAACCGAATGTAAATTATTATTTCAAGCTTTACCTGATCACTAGTGATACCGGAGAGTTACTGGTTGTTAAGTGTACATACACTGCTGGTTAACAAAGTTGACTTTATTCCTTCAGTCCAACCACTACGTATGTAACTAAACTGGTGCGCCCAGCAGGACTTGAACCTGCGACCAACGGTTTATGAGACCGCTGCTCTAACCAACTGAGCTATAGGCGCTTTTCTAACATTTTATAATCCAGACCACATAGCAATAACTACTAATCCAGATTTGATAAACGGTTAAGCCCAACTTTAACTAGCCGAGCTCTAGAGCCCCGAATAAACTGAGGCCAATTATACGCATAGTTAAGCCATTACGCTAGCTTTTGGTGAGAATCACTAGTCTAATTACTAACAAGTTATAGTTGTATAGGAAATACTAATCCCTAAATACTGAACTGTTAAGAATGCAGCTGATATTTTTTAAAAAAAGAATAGCCTTATTTAATTAGGCGTGAGATGGAAGCACATAAGACTGCTAATTAATAACATCACATGAATGCGTTAAGAACTACTGGTTCTCGCTCGGTAATGCTATTATAACAACCAAACTGACTAACAGGGCTTAATTGCTCTTACTTAATTGTTTTAACCTTATTAACAAAGGTTAAGCAATATTTATAGGAAAACGATATAGAAAATTTTATGCAAGAATGGTTAAGCACCGCAGTGGGTGTTTTTGTAATAGTACTTATTTTTGGGCTTATACTCCGACAGCTCTGTAAGCGATTTAGGCGTGACAATATCAAAATGTCCTCTGGTCAGGCAGCAGCAAAGCTACCTCGTAACAACTATGCCAGTATGGAAGCCAACCAAGTGGCTGAAGCTGATTTTATTACCCGACGAGATAATCATCCTATTTCACGTAAAAAAATCAGTGATAATGCATTAAAAGTGCTGAACCGACTAACTAGTCAAGGCCATGATGCCTACCTTGTTGGGGGTTGTATACGAGATATGTATCTTGGATTACAGCCTAAAGATTTTGATGTGGCAACAAGTGCAACACCTGAAGAAGTCCGCCAGCTATTTCGTAATTCTAGAGTGATTGGCCGCCGCTTTAAACTAGTTCACATCCTATTTGGGCGCGAGACCATTGAAGTTGCAACCTTCAGAGCAAATCATTCTGCTAATGATGCCTCTGTGTCTGACCGCTCACAACACTCTGCATCGGGCCGAATTTTGAGAGATAATGTCTATGGCTCAATGGAAGATGATGCCTTGCGAAGAGACTTTACCATCAATGCACTGTACTATGATAGCCGTAATTTTACGGTGATCGACTATTGCGGCGGCATTAATGACCTACATGCTAAGCAGCTACGGCTAATTGGTGATGCGCGACTGCGCTACCATGAAGACCCAGTAAGGATGCTGCGCGCTGTTCGTTTTGCTGCGAAGCTTAGCTTTAATATAGCGACAGAGACTAAAAAACCAATTCAAGAGTTAGCTTCCTTGCTCAAAGATATTCCCAGCTCCCGCTTATTTGATGAAGTACTAAAATTATTGCAATCCGGTAATGGGGTTAAAACATTTTCGCTCCTAAGAGAATATGAATTACTCGATAATCTCTTTCCTGCAACAAACCGTGAGTTGCATGATCAAAATGAATACGTTGAAGCGTTAATACATCAAGGATTACTAAGCACTGATGATCGTATAAGGAAAAATAAGCCCGTGACGCCTGCTTTCCTTTTTGCTACGTTGCTTTGGGGGCCGTTAAACAAGTGCAAAACAACCTTTGAAGACCAAGGAATACGGCCTGTACCGGCCTTACAACAAGCCGCTATGGCAGTTTTGGAAAATCAAGCACGGCACACAGCAATACCTAAAAGATTCTCCATGGGTATTCGAGAAATTTGGGAACTGCAACACCGCCTTGAACGTCGTCAGCCTCGAACTATTAACTCTATTCTTGAACACCCTCGTTTCAGAGCCGCTTATGACTTTTTATTGTTACGAGAAGCCGCTGGTGAACAGCTTGCTGATGCTAGCAAGTGGTGGACTGATATTCAAAAAAGCAATGAGCCTGATCGCCAGAAACTAATTTCTACCATGAGAGGGGCCAATAATCGAAAGACGAGTAATTCACGAAAGTACCGAAGGCGCAAGCAAATTGCTGATTACCCGAGAAACCGAAAATAAGCCAAGAATATCATCACGTTGTTAAGGGAGAACAAGCTGTAATGTCCGTAACCGCTTATATTGCCCTGGGTAGTAATCTTGATCATCCCCAGCAATACTTAAAATGTGCGGTAGGTGATATTGATGCAGAATCAGGTATCCGTCTTATAGCATGCTCCAAACTATATCGAAGTGACCCGGTTGGGCAAAAAAACCAGCCTGACTACTATAATGCTGTAGTCTCTATTACTACAAATTTGTCGCCCAATGATTTACTCACTTGCTTGCAATGTATAGAAAATAAAAATGGTCGCGTAAGAAATGTGCATTGGGGACCGCGGACTCTTGACCTCGATATTTTATTATATGGAGATAAAATACTGAATACCAAGCAACTGGTTATTCCTCATTATCAAATGCATCTTCGTCCTTTTGTACTATATCCATTGAATGATATTGCACCTAATTTGGTGGTACCAACACATGGAAAATTATCGTCATTATTAGATAAAGTGAGCTTCAATGGACTTGATATGATTTCTGAGTCTTGGGCTTAATTTAATGCCTATTTAGTATACTCATACTAACAAGCAACCTATATAGCATATACATTTTTATGTTATCACACCTTGTGTCCAACAATGTGCTATCGTATCGTTTAAAATATATGAAAAATGTTAATTAAAGTTTTAGCTTCATAAATTAGGAACCTGCCATGTCTATAGAGTCATTAGCTCAACTAGAATCTAGATTGCAAAACCTGATCGATAAACTGGAACTATCGAGAATGGAGCTTGAGGAGCTAAAAACAGCTAATACGACATTAGAAGAAGAGAACATCACCTTGAAACAAGAGCTGGGACTTTGGAATGACAAAGTCGTTAGTATTTTAGGCAAGTTAAGTAGTATTGCAGAAGATAATGAGGATGTTGAGTCTAATCAATCATCTGAAGCAGTCACTGCTTGAAAATAAAAAAAGTGTCATCTTAGATGGCTATGCGGTGTAGTAATTCAGACCTAATCTGGCAGATATTTTTTTCAAAATCAGTAACTGCCAAATAGGGCTTGGAATTACTACTGTTAAAGAAGCATTTTCAAAGGCTATCATCTATAACAGGTAGATTATTTATACCAATCATATGGGCTAACTACTATGATGAGCAGCTGGACTCCAAAATAAGGCGAAATTATGAGCGAGCAATAGCAAGACAATTGCGAATAGCACCAACGCAGCGTTGGTGATTCGGATGATCAGAGCAATAGCATATTAAAAAATTAGGTTTTTATTACTCACTTATTCAACCAATATCAGCCATTTCCCACTGTTCTTGTAGCTCCATCCATAAATCTTCAGCGTCTGATAATTGTTTTTTTAGTGCCACTTGTTTTCCAAGAATTTCTTGAAGCTTAGACTTGTTACTTTCTTCATAAATTGAAGGGGTAGCAAGTTTCTCCTGAACAACAATTAACTGAGCTTGATAGTCATCGACCTGCTTTTCAACTTCTTCAATCTTAAGCTTTAGTGGCCGAAGCGCTTTACGTTTTTCTGCTTCTAGGCGCTTTTGATCTTTTTTAGTTTGCGTAGTATATCGAGAATCAACGCTCTTTCTCCCGCCTTCTTTCTTTGACTCCATTTCCTGTTGAGAAAGCCAGTTGCTGTAATCATCTAGATCTCCGGAAAAATCTTTTAACTGACCGTCATGGATAGACAAAAGCTGATCTGTCGTATTGCGTATTAGGCTCCTATCATGAGATACCAGAATCATGGCACCAGAAAATGACTGTAACGCAACAGTCAACGCATAACGCATTTCTAAATCCAAATGATTCGTTGGCTCATCCAGCAGTAATAAATTAGGTTTTTGCCAAGCAATAATCGCTAACGCTAGCCTTGCTTTCTCTCCTCCGGAAAAACCTTCTATAACGCCTAATGCTTTATCACCATTAAAGCCAAAACCACCAAGAAAATTTCGCAGCTCCTGCTCTTGAGCGCCAGGCGATAACCGTTGCAAATGCAGTAGAGGACTAGCAGAACAATCAAGACTTTCTAACTGGTGCTGAGCAAAATAACCAAGTCGTAAGTGCTCCCCTTGTTGCCTCTCTCCAGTAATTAGTGGCACGGTACCAGAAAGGCTTTTGATTAATGTTGATTTCCCTGCGCCATTATTACCAAGCAAGCCAATACGAGCACCCAGCAAGATGCTGATATTAGCTTTGAGGATAACTTTATTGCTATAACCCAAGCTAGAGTGATTAAGCGTCAACAAAGGAGATGATATCTTTTCAGCCTCAGGAAAGCTAAATGAAAAAGGTGAATCTGCGTGAGCTGGAGCAATCTCTTCAAGACGTTCCAGTGCTTTCAGACGACTCTGCGCTTGTTTTGCCTTGGATGCCTTAGCCCTAAAGCGCTCAACAAAACGTTGCATATGCGCTTTCTGTTGTTGTTGTTTTTCATGAAGTACTTGTTGTTGCGCTAAACGCTCTACTCTTAACTTTTCAAAAGCCGAATAGCCCCCCCGATATTTATAGAGTTTCTTTTGTTCAATATGTAGCGTGGTATCTGTAACCGCATCAAGGAAATCACGATCATGAGATATAACAATAAAGATTCCTTGAAATCGTTTCAGAAAATTCTCAAGCCAAATAATAGCATCCAAATCCAGGTGATTAGTTGGCTCATCTAACAACAAAATATCAGCAGGACACATTAATGCCCTAGCTAGGTTCAAGCGCATACGCCAGCCACCAGAAAAATCCTGTACGCTTTTTTTTATATCACCGTAATGAAACCCCAACCCTAGCAATAGTTGCTCAGCCCTTGATCTAGCCGTATAACCATCGGCTAATAGGTATTGATCATGCAAATCACCTATATGTTCGTAAACTTTATTTTTTTCAGCCTCAGCTATTGCTAGTTCAACAGCCCTGAGTTTTTTGTCTCCATCAAGCACATAATCAATAGCCTGCCTGTTTAATGCTAGGATTTCTTGAGACATATGCGATATGCCCCGGCTAGCATTAATAGAAAAATCACCTTTATCAGGATGCAGCTCATGGGTAAAAAGCGCCAATAGGCTGGATTTACCTGCTCCATTTGCTCCAACAAGGCCTACATGCTGCCCTGAGTGAATAATGATACTGACATCCTCCAACAAGGTGTTATCCTTGCGGAGTAAACTGAGAGAATTTAATTTAATCATAGGACGGCATTATAACGAAACATACGCTATCAAGTCTGAAAAAAGCAAAAAAGTTGATGAATCAAATACATTATTCTTCAAGGTCGTCAAATGACGATTAACATGATAGTACGCTAAGTCTATTATTTTGCATGAATATCTACTTCAAATGCCAATTTATTCGCTGACCATATGCATCCCTTTCATTTGCGTACGGCAATGGGCATTTCATAGCTTTTGAGCAATACCTACAATCATGCCCAGTTTATCCGATGACTTTCAAAAAATGGGCTCACTTACCATGATGTGAGGCTACTCTCCTATAGCGCAACAGATTGAGTTATTTAATGGCATTTTAATTCTTGTCACCACAATTCAGTAAAAAGGATACTGCAAACAATATCCTGAACACTTAGCACTTTTATCATAAAAAAAATCATACTGTTAAAGAGATAAATCTGTTTAACGCGCATTACCACTCAGGCGATAAATCAATACCTATCACCTATAAATTGATTGAGAAAACCATCCTGTACACTTATTTGAAAACAAAACAGGTTAGACGATATATTGAACAAAAAAATGAACTGCCAGATTAAATATGAAATTTTAAATCTCATGACTTGCTGCCATAGCCAGCCCATCAAGATTACCTTTGATTGTTTTCTTGTATAGCTACTATTCCTAACATTGCTTGTGATAGCCCTATAGAAAGTATTCCATCTAGTTTTACCACTAGCCAAGCTAGCTCAATGGCCACTTTGATACGTTTTGGCTGAGATCAGCCAAATCATCCTGACTCACTATTTGACCTTCCATTTTTTCATCTAATGCAACGCCTACTGCTTCTACTCTTTGGATATTTAATGACAAGCGTTGACACAATTTTAATTACAATTCCCCTTCACTTTCAATTACACAGTCCATTCGTTTCTTGCCAGTGCGCTGTAAGTAGGCTTGAAAATCACTAGGCAGACGCCCTGTAGTAGCACCCTGCCATATTGCACTACCACCATTATCTACTTCATATTGAAAAGTATATTTCTGTATATTACGACGCCGTTTTGTAGTCGTCTCATCAATAATGCCTAGATCCCCCAGAGATACACCACGATCAGCCATAATTTGCTTAATAGCTTCAATGCTTTCTAATTTGACTTGGCGTTTAGCTTCTTCGCTTTTACGCTCTTCTTGCTTTTCTAACAACACACCTTTCATCCGAGAAAGAATGCGTTCCAGATCATGACTGGATATATCTTTAAATAACTGACGAATACGAGTCTTACTGCTCAAACGCTCCAAAAGTTCATCAAAAATATTCATCTAGGTAGCTCCTTAATGATTTTCGTGATTATATCAATCGCACATTTTAACTATACTACTGCGTTAAAAAAACAAGTAATAACCCTATATTTTAGTTTGTCGCAATAGTTTAACTATCATTGGTCATTCGCCTTATTCTGATGACTGATTATCATACTTATTTCCGTCGTTAGAACGCACGATGCATATCATGTATTTCAATTGCCTAATTTATATGTGTCTTTATACAGGAACCCATAAAATGATGGAAGCATTTAATATGCAACTAATTGAAATACATAGTAAATATTACTATAAGCTATCTTAATAATAAAAAGAAATTGGCTTCTTCGTAGGAAAATAGCAGCACTAACCAAATGATACCTACGCATTACAGCTAGATAGAACTAATATTTTTATATTGATCGGTCATGGTCACACAAAAAAATATCTATTGTATAGATTTTTTCTTTTTCTCAAATAAACGGCGAAAAACAGGGTATATATCATCAGGAGTTTTTATTTGCTCCATAGAAAATCTATCTTTAAATCGTTCAGCTATTGTCTTATACTCTCGCCATAAATTTTGATGTGCGCGATCCGTTATTTCCACATAAGAAAAGTACTGAACTTTAGGCATAATAGATTCGGTTAATATCTTAGAGCAAACACTGGAGTCACCTTCCCAATTATCACCATCTGATGCTTGTGCAACATAAATATTCCAATCTGTAGGGCTAAATCGCTTATCAATGATCTCTCGGGTTACCTCTAGAGCACTAGAAACAATAGTTCCCCCTGTTTCTCTCGAATAGAAAAAGTCTTCCTCATTTACTTCTTTAGCAGCTGTATGATGACGAATAAATACGACTTCTATCTGCTTATAACTTCGCTGTAAGAATAGATAAAGCAAGATAAAAAAACGTTTTGCCATATCTTTTATTTCCTGGGTCATAGAACCAGATACATCCATAACACAACACATTACTGCCTTATTGCTAGGCGAAGGTACCTTAATAAAGCTATTATACTTCAAATCAAATTCATCAATAAAAGGCAACCGCTTCAATTTTTTATTGAGCGCTTTTATTGCTTCACGCAATTCTGCTGCTTTCTCTTGATCATTATCGTCTGGGCTGACCTCCATTTCTCTTAATTCTTTCTTTAAAGCTCTAACTTCTTTCCGGTCAGCCCCTGACAATGCAATTCGCCGTGCATAAGCTGATTTAAGCGAACGGACAATATTCAAACGATCAGGTGATCCATCGTTATTAAAGCCAGCCTGACGGTATTTAAACTCAATAGCATCTTGCAGCTGTTTCCTCACTAGATTAGGCAGCTCAAGGTTATCAAACATATACTCTAAAAATTCATCGTGGTTGATCTGAAACGAAAACTCATCCATGCCCTCGCCTTTATTACTTGCCCGCCCAGAGCCATCACCACCTCCCTGACCACTACCAGGGCGTTTAATCCGATCGCCCGGCATAAAATCTTTATTGCCGGGGTGAACTTGCTCATGGCGGCCTCCTGGACCGTGACGAAAAAAAGGTTCCGAAAGGTCTTTGCGAGGAATAGAGACCTCGCTGCCGGACTCAACATCGGTTATTGAACGCTTATTGACCGCCTCCGCAACGGCCTTTTTAATATTTTTCCGATATCTATCCAAAAAGCGCTGACGGTTAACTGTACTCTTATTCTTTCCGTTCAAGCGGCGGTCGATGATAAGGCTCATTTTTCACATTCCCTGTATTTGGAAAATCAAAAACCACCTGAAAAATAGCATTATTTCAAGTCATTTTTGGAGCGAGACCCTTTTCCCGCCTTCCATGCTCTTTATGCCTCAGCATCTTATTGAGGCGGCTTTACTAAAATATACCACTGAGTAAGAAGTCTTATCTATTGTTTTGTATAGCTTAAGTTCCCCAAAATCCATAACATAAATAGTGCAGCGCCATGATACCTATATTTATAGTTACTCATCTGTCAGTAGTGACTCGTTGCCATAATTATCGCTGCGTAATATCTTTTACGATCATTCATCAGGCGGCAAAAGGCAAGCAGAACTAGCAAGCCTATTTAAGAAACTGCTCGCAATACTCTGTACAGCCTTTAAGCAATATCAAGTTAATTTTCCAAATAATCTATAATTGCTTTTAAAAAACGTGAAGCTTCGCCACCTGTAGCCGCTCGGTGATCAAATGAGAGTGACAGCGGCAGTATGCGATGGGACTCAGGTTGCTTATTTATACTGACAATGCGTTCACAGAGCTTGCCTGCCCCAATAATACAAACCGACGGAGGCACTACAATAGGTGTTGCATATGAACCAGCAAAAACACCAAAGTTACTTAATGTAATTGTTGCGCCCTGCAATTCATTAACAGGCAAAGACCTGTTCTTTACCCCTTCTCGTAACCTATCTATTTCTGCCCTCACTTTTTTGTCTGGCAATGTTTCAGCTGAGCGAATAACAGGAACAAATAAGCCATCACTACTATCCACAGCAATGCCTAGGTGAACCGAGTCATGTAACTGACGGCTCATTGTTGCCCCATCAAACCATGCATTGAGTGCTGGTTCTGCTTGACAAGCTACAATCACAGCTTGAATTAAGCTGACGGTAATATCTCTCTTCCCTTGCCAATGCTCAATATCAGCATTATCAAAGAGAGTAACGGCTACAACTTCATCATGAGCCGTCGTCATAAGTCGAGCCATATGTTTGCGTACACCCTGTAAAGGCTCAGGCTGAGCAAGTGTATACTGACTTGGTGGCGACATGCGTCTATTATTTTTATTAAAATCAATATGGTACCTCCTTGCCAAAGCAGCAAGATCTGCACTTGGCAACTTACCTCCTATCTGATAGTTTTTGTCGTCTACAGGCGGTGATCCAATGATAAAGTCCTCTTCACTGTTATTATCTTCATGCCCTTGGGTTAACTTACCTACCACAGTGCCATCATCACTATCAGATACAAACTCCACTAAAGGTTCGCCCGTGAGTATAGTTTCCCCTGGTTCACCACAAAGCTTGGCAATTACGCCTGTGACAGGTGAAGGCACATCTACAACAGCCTTGGCTGTTTCCACTGACACAATAATCTGATCTTCTTTAACATCAGATCCTTCTGATACATGCCATTTAACAATATCTGCTTCTGGTATTCCTTCGCCCAAATCAGGTAAATAGAAAAATTTCATTTTTATTCTCCTAAAACAACTACTCAGAGTCTATAGAAACAGTGAGAGCGAATTACATGGTTTATTTTTCTAAGTTCTTGTTTAAAATAATACGCATATGTATTTTATAAGATCTGATGTATATGTATTATGTCAGTTATAAGTCAACAGCTGCACTGCTGCTTTGACAATATCATCTACTGCTGGAATAAAATGATGTTCCATTCGGTAATAAGGCATTGTCGTATCAAAACCGGTAACTCTGGCAACGGGTGCTTTTAGCATATCAAATACCTTTTCATTAATCTGAGCTGAAATTTCAGCACCAACACCAAAGCTTTTGCAAGCCTCATGAATAATCACGCAGCGACCGGTTTTTCTAACAGAAGTGAGGATTGTATCTATATCTAATGGCTGAATAGTTGCCACATCAATGATCTCAGCTGAAATGCCGTGTTTTTCTAGCTCGCTCCCTGCTTCCTTTGTTTCACGAACTGAGGCCCCCCATGTTATTAAAGAAATATCGCAGCCTGCTTTTAAGGTAAAACAGGTATCAAGTGGCAAAGCTCTGGTTGAACTATCAACTTGCTGTCGAACAGCGCGATAAATGCGTTTTGGCTCCAGGAATATTATCGGGTCAGGGTCTTTGATTGCAGACATGAGCAAACCGTATGCTCTTATAGGAGAAGATGGAATAACTACCCTTAATCCTGGAATGTGTGCAAATAGTGCTTCAACACTTTCTGAGTGATGCTCTGGCGCATGAATACCACCACCAAAAGGTGCTCGTAAAACAAGCGGGCACGATAAACGTCCACGGGTACGGTTACGCATTCGGGCGGCATGACAGATAAGCTGTTCCATAGCTGGAAAAATAAAACCCATAAATTGTATTTCAGCGACTGGTTTTAGCCCTTGGGCTGCCATACCAATGGCAACGCCTGCAATCATTGTTTCAGCAAGTGGCGTATCCATAACTCGTCTAAAGCCATACTTATTACGAAGCCCCTCAGTTGCACGAAACACACCTCCATTTACGCCTATATCTTCCCCTAGCAGGACAACATCAGTGTCTTTTTTCATGGCATGATCAAGGGCTAGGTTAACTGCCTCAACCATGGTGATACGGTCAGTCATCAGTGCACACCTTTATTATATTTAGCTCTGTCTTCTGCTCTTTGTATAGCTTTCTGTTTCTGCTCAATAAGATTTTTAGGCGTACTGGCATAATGGTAATCAAATAAATCAGCTACAGAAGGGAGGGGTGTATTAAGGTAGGTTTTAACGGCTTTTTCAACTATGGTTTCAGCTTCTTTCTTTAACATTTGTTCTTTTTTCTCATCCCACCAGCCTCGATGATACAAAAAGTTTCTAAGTCGTTTAATGGGTTCTTTTTGCCAAGCCTCCTTAAGTTCTTCGCTGCTGCGATAGCGACTAGCATCATCAGCTGTCGTGTGATCACAGAGACGATAGGAAATAGCTTCTATCACCGTTGCACCCTTTCCTCTTCGAGCACGGTCAATGGATTCTTTGATGACTTCATGAAGCGCTAATACATCATTTCCATCCACTTGAATAGAGGGCAGCCCGGCAGCAATACCCTTTTGCGCAAGAGTGGGCGCGCCGGACTGAATAGCCCTAGAAACAGAGATAGCCCACTGATTATTATTGATGACAAAAACAACGGGTAACTGCCATACACCTGCAAGGTTCAATGCTTCTGAAAAGTCACCCTTTGATGTTGCGCCATCGCCGAGGGCACACAATGCAACTCTAGCTTCTTGCCTAATTTTAAAAGCCGAAGCAACACCTACAGCATGACTGGTTTGAGTAGCAATGGGCACACAGTGTGGCAAGTCTTGATGCCATGCAGGGCTTGAATTACCACGTTCATCCCCTCCCCAATACAAGTAAACATCACTAAGGGAAACACCACGCGCCATTAACCCCGATAAATCCCGATAATAGGGGATAAGCACATCCTCTTTATTAAGAACACTGCCATATACAGCACTGATAGCCTCCTGACCAAGACAGGATGGAAACGTGCCCATTTTTCCAGTTCGCTGAAGGGCTATCGCTTTTTGGTCTCCCTGACGGGAAATCACCATTGCCCGGTAATATTGTATCAGAGGGCTCTTTTCATTTACCCAGTCAGGCAGTTGCTGAATCGCTTCTCCGTTAGCATCAAGATATTGAATAAATGGAATATTTAGCGAAGATGAATAAGGAATCATTATTATTTTTCTCCAGAAAGATAGTATTTAACCACACCTATCCGGAAAACTTTAGGTGTCAGGTGAGCTGCCAAAAAGCATAGCTTCTGCCATATGGTCTGCAATCACACTGCAAGGCTCTCCAGTTTGTTTATTTCTGTCAAAGAGTTTTAGTAAGGTATAATAAATATTCTCTATATGGCGATTAACTTTTTGTTCACTCCATCCTTGATGAGCCTTAGCGACAAAAATAAGCCCCCCTGAATTAATGAGATAATCTGGTGCATACAAGATACCTTTTTCTTCTAATTGCTGTCCACACGCAGAAGTTAGCAGCTGATTATTAGCAGACCCCGCTACAACAGAACACTGCAATTCAGGGATCGTCTTTTCACTTAAAATACCACCCAGTCCACAAGGACTAAAAATCTCACAAGGTGTTTTATGGATATCCTCAGCTGCGACACTAACCGCACCAAAATCATCTACACATTGACTAACTTTATGTTGGTCAACATCTGAAACATACAAATGGACTCCTTGATCATGGAGTAATGCACACAAAGCATAACCAACATTCCCCAACCCCTGAACTGCAACTCGCATACCAGATAAGCTATCATTCAGTTCAGGACTGGCGGAAAGACAAGCCTTAATGCCTAAAAAAACGCCTTTAGCCGTATAAGGACCTGGATTACCCGTAGAAGAAGTGCAAGTTACATGCTTGCTTTCATTAGCGATATAATCCATATCTTTTACACAAGCACCACTATCTATAGCTGTAATATAACGACCATTAAGCTCGTTAACAAAACGACCAAACGCTTTAAATAGCTTTTCTCTGGAAAAATCATGAGTAGGCTGAATAATTACTGCCTTGCCTCCACCTAATTCAATACCAGCTAAAGCTGCCTTATAACTCATACCTCTAGCAAGTCGGATAACATCTGTCACGGCATCTTTTGAACAGGAGTAAGGAATAATTCGACAACCACCAAGAGCCGGCCCTCTAACGGTACTATGAATAGCAATAATAGACCTAAGCCCACTATCTTCATCATACTTAAAGTGAAGATCGTTAAGCTTGGCCTCGGTAATCTGTTTGAACATATTCGGTATCTCCGAATGACTCAGAGTAACTGACTCTGCTGTTGTTTTTCTTTTGCCCCACATGGCCTGCAGGGTTTAACTTGCCTAGCTCCTGCGCCAAGAACGATACATATGAATAATGCTGGGATATAAAAATGATTATTCTTTAATCAAATTACAAAAGATGAAGCCTATTGTTGTCAAGAAAACCCTTAGGATTATCAATGTTTTTCTCTCTATTATTTTACCTGATGTGTGACTTTAAATTGAGAGCATAGGCGCAAACTGCATAGGCTCACGCCCAGCTTGAATGTTCAAGTAAATGCCAACAGTGATGCCCAGCAGCTTCCGAGCTACACGA
>JAQYUY010000081.1 GCA_028728195.1 Endozoicomonas sp. (ex Botrylloides leachii) | reverse complement strand
ATCGTGATTTAGATCGTTGGTACAGTGGCATACGCTCACCTTATGAGCGGGTATTTTCTCAGCGCAACCCACGAGTACGTTATCGAGGTGTTTGTAAAAATCAATTTTCCGCTTTCATGCACGCCATTAGTTTCAACTTAAAGAGATTCAGAGTGCTTAATCAAACGCCATTATTGGCATGATGATAGGATAGCTGCGCCTAAAATTTGGGTGCAGCTAAAAATAGCCTGTGAAAAACAGGTGTAAGCACTTATTTAGTGCTCATTTTGCCTAAAAATTATCAGGTGTTATCAAAATAAGCTGTTTTTTTGAAAAATCAGTTTTATGCAACAGTCCCATAATCACAATCAATGATATTAGCGAGCTGACACCGCTAATCATTAAGATTGATGATACTGTAACGCTATTCATGGAAAAAGTTATTTTGGGGCGATTGTTTTTTTGACTACTCTAATTTCTTAGGTTTGATTACATAGGGGCACGTAAAGATCACGCATCTAAAGGTTAGGCATTGATAGAGAATGATAAAACTTGATAACTAGAAATGGCTGCATCACTATATCATCAACCAGATACACTGACTTTTCATATTCACTTGTCATGAGATACCGCCTCTGAAGGCGCTTTATTTTTTATCTTCCATAGCTTGTACCTGTAGGCCAAGAGCATCTACCGAAATTTTAATTTCCATTAGACAGATGATCAGCGACAATAGCAAAAAGCCAAGGCAAAGACCAAATACTATAAAAGCACAGCAATGCAACTGCATATATAATAAAAACATATCAATTACACAAAAAATAAAACTCATTATGCCTGCTCCCTGCATATGTTTTATAAGTTTCATGCGTTGATGCAGGTTATCCAGTTGTTTATTAATGGTCCGATTGCTAGGATCATCGGTATAATCTTGATAAAGTGTTCTAATCAAAGAAGCTAAGGCAAGAAATTTATTGGTGTAGGAAAGAAACAAAAGTGATATCGCCGGAAAAAGCAATGCCGGAGTGGTCAACGTAAGTTCCATAGTCAGTAGTCATCAAAATTAGTAATATAAACCCTTGTCAGCAAAAGCAGTAATGAAAATTTTTAGTGAGCCATCAACAAAAACCGCTTATTCTTGACGCTTCGTCATGCTAATCAAACAACGTCATTTGCAAAAGGCTAGCATCGTCATATCGACCATTCAATCTAAAACCTAATCCTAATAATCGCACTGATCGCTGACCACGATCCCAGGCACGGTTTAATAAAATGTTAAAATGCTCAACAGGTTTACTGTTACCACTACCAATGCTTTCTTCAAGGGTTGTCTGGGTAAAATCATCAAATTTTATTTTGACGAATCGTTTAGTAACAATGTACTGAGATGCAAGCCGCTGATAACGCATATGGAGCTCTTCATACAGATCGTTAAGCTGCCCTAGAACCGTTTTTAGGTCGGGTAAGTCATCAGGGTATGTGCGCTCTACTGATAATGATTTTCGGATGCGATGACTTTGAACTGGCCTTTCATCAATGCCCCGGCATAATTCCCATAGTTTCTCACCAAAGGAACCCAGCCAACGGTGTAACTCAATGAGGCTATATTGCCGCAGGTCACCGCAAGTTTTAATGCCTTTTCTATGGAGTTTGTTTGCGGTAACCTTACCAACACCAAAAATATTGGTGACTGGCAACCTGAAAACAAAGTCATCCACCTGATCAGGGCCCACCACGCAAAGTCCATTGGGCTTATACCAATCGCTAGCAATTTTTGCTAAAAATTTATTAGGGGCAACACCCGCTGATACGGTCAAACCAATTTCTTTAGAGATACGACTGCGCATCTCTTTTGCTATTAATGTGGCACTTCCGTGACAATGAGTTGCTTCAGAGACATCAAGATACGCTTCATCCAGCGATAATGGTTCCACCTGATCGCTGTACTCATCAAAAATATCATGTGCCTGAGCCGATACTGATTTATATACGGAAAAGCGAGGAGGAATAATTAACAGTTCTGGACATAGGCGCTTAGCATAGCCCGAAGCCATAGCAGAGCGCACTCCAAACCGGCGGGCTTCATAGCTACATGTTGCAATAACACCTCGCCGCTCTACTGCACCACCCACAGCAATGGGTCGTCCTTGAAAATCAGGATTATCTCTTATTTCAATTGCAGAAAAAAATGCATCAAAATCAACATGAATAATTTTTCGTTCACTTTTTTTTTCAGTCATTGCTGACCCAATCTCCCGGGACATGTTTAAAGCAACTGAACAATCCTTATCTTCTAATGATATATTACGCTAGCAACCTGAACGCTAGCATTGCCCATCACAGACATGAGCAAACACTGCACATATCCTATCTACTCTACTCTTTCACTGATTCTTGATAATGCAAACATCTGCAAAATTACGGCAAAACACGATACCTATCATACTTTTCAATATATCGGTTAATACCGCTGAAAACATCTTTTATGGGCGTATTTTATCTGAAATACTGCCAAGCAACGCCTTAACCTCCATTTAGTATTGACCCTACTTAATCAAAATGGCAGTCTGAACTAATGGATAAAAAAATAATCATTGCTGATGATCACCCTTTGTTCAGGGCCGCTATGCAAACTGCCCTGAAACAGTTTTTTGACCATATTACCATTTACGAAGCTGGCTCTGTTACCGAGCTACAGATGTTGCTTAGCACAGAGGATAAGCCCGATCTTATTCTCCTTGATCTTCACATGCCTGGGGCTCATGGGTTCTCATGCCTTATTTTTCTTCATGGCCACTACCCTGATATACCTGTTGCCATTGTATCTGCTGCAGAAGACCCTCAGATTATTAGCCAATCTATCCATCATGGCGCTTGTGGCTTTATTCCAAAGTCTTTACCGCCAGAAGATTTAAGAAATGCAATTAATACTATATTAGCTAAACAACAATGGTTACCTGCTGGATTTTCTTTACAAAGCAAGGGCGTTAAAACCTCAGAAGTAGAAGACAGACTGGCCAGTCTAACACCCCAGCAATTTCGAGTTCTAGGTATGATCAGCGAAGGCATGCTGAACAAACAAATTGCCTATGATTTAAATGTGTCAGAAGCAACAATCAAGGCGCACGTTACCGCTATTTTCAGGAAACTCGGCGTCCGTAGCAGAACACAAGCAGTAATTGCGATTAAGGAATTAGAAGTTGAGGCTCTTCAGCCAGAATCAAATAACAGCTCACCCAATAAAGATCCATCGTCGTAATTTTCACTTGCTCAATTATATCAATTGTATTTCTGGCTTAGATGTATCTAGATTTTTTCCAGCCTACTTTCTTGGATGTCACAGAGCTTTATATAGATTCCAGTACAACAAAAGCCACGGCGTTGTCTTCCTCATCAGCGATAGTGAGGTGGCAATGACTAATATTGCGCTGCTGTTGCAAACGTGCAGCGTGGCCATGAAAAGTCAGCTTTGGTGCACCCCTGCTATTATTGCTGATTTCTAGGTGATGAAACGAAACTTTTCCTATTCCAGTTCCCAGCGCCTTTGCTGCTGCTTCTTTGGCTGCAAACCGCTTGGCAAGAAAGGCTATCGGATTGACAGCCTGCTGATAAGTTGCGAGTTCACGAGCGGTTAAGATACGTTTGGCAAACCGCTCACCATGGCGACTAGCAATGGCGGCAATTCTAGCAACCTTGACAATATCCGATCCAATACCTGCTATCATCAATGCAAGGCTGCTCTAAGTATCAGCTTTTTCATTTCTCTTATCGCCGGCTTTAAACCAGTAAACAGTGCCCGAGAAATAATTGAGTGGCCAATATTCAATTCATTAATACCAGTAATGGCTGCAATCGGCTCTATATTTTGATAGTTCAGACCATGCCCAAGATTAACAGTCAAACCTTCTGCCAACGCATAATCCACTGCACCTTGAATACGCTCTAGCTCAGCTTTCATTGCTTGCGGTGTATCAGCATCCGCATAAGTACCTGTGTGCAACTCTATAGCCAATGCGCCAGATGCAACTGCTGCAGTGATTTGTGCCGCATCAGGATCAATAAATAAAGAGGTTTCGATACCTTTTGCTGCCAAGCGAAGACAGGCACTCTTTATTGAGGCCAGTTGTCGGGCGACATCTAGTCCACCTTCCGTGGTCAGCTCCTGTCTTTTTTCTGGGACTAAACAGACATGCTCAGGACCGATTTTTTCAGCAATCGTTAGCATCTCTTCAGTAGCCGCCATTTCTAAATTCATCCGTGTTTGCAATACGTCTCTAATTAGCCGAACATCGCGGTCTTGGATATGACGACGGTCTTCTCTTAAGTGCAAAGTAATGCCATCCGCGCCTGCTTCTTCAGCTTCTATAGCAGCTTGCACAGGATCAGGATAAATCCCCCCCCGGGCTTCTCTTAGGGTGGCTATATGATCAATGTTGACACCTAGAAGGATGCGCTTGTGTGGAATCATTTTATAATATCCCCTGATTACAACAAGATTTTCTACACGCTATTTAAGCTATCAAGAGCCAAAACTGCGCCCTAAAATGGCTCGCTGTCGTAGCTACCTTGCTTTCCATTCTAAATAGCCATGCTAATGATAGAGATAGAAAATTTAGTGGTGTTAATTATTATGGCCTTTAAGAAATAACTCACGGCTTTTTAGTGGTTTTTTGCCTACCAAAACAGCTAAGGCTAACCGAGAAAATCTTTTGAAATCATAATAATAAGTTTTATTGCTAAAATCTCTCTCAGCAAGAGCTTTTACTACGCTTGCATGAAAGACAAGGTGTTTATCGTAGTTATTCGCCTGATGCTCATCTATAGCAATAAAACCCGTTGTCGGTTTGAATCGATACCATCTATCGGGTTTGATTGCCTGACCGCTATACGCATCATAATTAAAGCAAGGCAAATAGCCGGTTAATTGCAATAATTGCAGCTCAAAAAAACGCAGCACAGGCTGAACTGGCTCTCTTCTACTTAATTGAGAAACTGCACTACTGTAGAGCTCAAACAACCCTTCCGTTAATTGCCCAGGCATGACTGCTCTAAGTAAGAGCTCGTTAATATAAATACCACAGTATAGATGCATTCCCAGCAACCGAAATGTTTGAAGTGGCTCGATTGCATGAAGGGTTTTTAAATCTCCTTTTCCTCGCCAGCTCACCATAACTTGTGCAAAAGGTTGTAATAATGCCATTTTGGCAGAGCGGGGCGCTCTTGCTCCTTTCACTACCATAGCCAAACGTTCTTGGCTTTCAAGAAGAAACTCAGCAATTACAGCACTTTCCTGATAAGGGCGACGGTGTAACAGCCAGGCTGAACGCAATTCAGGTATCATACCTAATGGTCATATCCCAAGCTTTTCAGAGCACGCTCATCATCAGACCAACCACCTTTAATTTTCACCCAAAGGCTAAGCATCACCTTACTATCAAACATATTCTCCATGTCTTCCCGAGCAGCTTTGCCAATACTTTTTAGTCGTACACCTTTGTCGCCAATAACTATTGCTTTCTGGCCATCACGCTCAACTAAAATTAATGCACTGATATGTAATAGCGAACCTTTGGAGCGTTGTTCGCGACGAAATTCTTCAATTTCTACGGTAATTTCATAGGGAATTTCATCACCCAGTTGGCGTATTATTTTTTCTCTTACAAGCTCAGCAGCAAGAAAGCGTGAACTGCGATCAGTCATCTGATCTTCTGGGAAAAAATGCAGGCCTTTAGGCATTAGTGCCGCTACTTGCTCTTCTAGCTGCTTAAGATTATGACCGTGCTGAGCCGATAGTGGTATAATCGCTTTAAAATCAGCCTTTTGTGAAAGCATATCCAAGTGGGGAAAAAGTGCTTCTTTGTCCTTAATGCGGTCAATTTTATTGACTACAAGAATTACTGGACGACCTGCCTCTATGACCTTATTCAACACCTGAAGATCTTCTTCCGTCCATGTCAAGCGATCGACAACCATGAGTATCGTATCGACATCAACCAAAGCACTGCTAGCAGCCTTATTCATATAACGGTTTATCGCTTTTTTTTGCGTCGCATGCATGCCTGGAGTATCAACATAAATAGTCTGTACATTATTTTCTGTTTTAATACCCAGAATCTGATGACGGGTTGTCTGGGGTCTGCGCGATGTAATCGATAACTTTTGCCTCAAGATATGGTTTAACAGTGTTGACTTGCCTACATTTGGCTTGCCTACAATAGCCACATAACCACAACGAGCATCATTGGCTTTGGACCCTGTGCTGTGTTTTTCAGTTAGGGGTAAAGGTATATCCATCAAATGAGAAAGGTCGCGTATCATGATACTAGATCCAATAGTTGAAGCGCTTTACGAGCCGCTTGCTGCTCGGCACCACGACGGCTTGATCCTTTCCCAACTGTAATGCTATTCATGCTTTCTAGCTCACAGGTTACAGTAAAAATTTGGTCATGAGCTTCGCCGTTAACCTCGGTTACACTGTAATGAGGCAAAGTTTTTTGATGTGCCTGCAAAAACTCTTGCAGTCGCGTTTTGGGATCTTTGTTTTGCTGGTCAGATGTAGATAGTGCCGCTAATCGATGACTAAACCATTTATGTAACTGAGCACGACAAACAGCCATACCCGCATCTAAATAAATAGCACCAATGATTGCTTCAACAGCATCGGCAAGGATCGACTGTCTGCGATACCCACCACTTTTGAGTTCACCAGAACCCAACTGAAGAAAATCACCCAAGCCAAACTCACGACCCAGCTCTGCCAGCGTGACGCCGCGTACCATAAGGGCTCTTAGGCGACTCAACTCACCCTCACGAGCATTAGGAAAGCGCTCGTATAATGCTTCTGCAATAACAAAGTTAACGATGGAGTCACCCAGAAACTCGAGACGCTCATTATTACGGCTACCGCAACTACGGTGCGTAAGCGCCAATAATAATTGGCTCTTATCAGAAAAGACATAGCCTAGCTTACGCTCTAGCCGAGTTAGTTCATCAGACTTCACTTGTACTCACTCAAAACATAATAACGTGTTAACAGGAGGCGTTAGTAAATCAAACTTAGATCACTTGCATAGGCTGTCAACCCAAGAATCCTTTGCGGTGCTAAGTGACACTAATGCCGCAGTCAACCCAGTAACGTAACCGCGATGTACAGTGGGTAGAATACGGACAGCCAATCTACTTTATAGCCTCATTATTTTTGAAACTGGGTAAGTCTATCCACTTAGGCCAGTGCATCCAAATATAGACAGCTTTGCCCAAAATATCTTTTTCAGGAACAAAGCCCCAGTAACGGCTATCATTACTCAGGTCTCGATTATCTCCCATAACAAAATAACTGCCTTTTGGCACCACCCATTGACCTTCTCGTCCCATTCTATTAGGCAGCGTTTGGATTTGATGGGTGTCATTACCTATTTTCTCATCATAGAGTCGATAGAGATAGTTGTCGCCTTCCATCTGCGCTACAAAGGTTCTTGGCACAGGTTTACCATTGATTGTCAGTGTCTTGTTGCGGTAGGCGATGACATCACCAGGCAAGCCTATTACCCGTTTGATAAAATTGATACTAGGATTCATAGGTTCTTTAAAAACCATAACATCGCCTCGTTGCGGTTCATGTACAGCCAGTATTTTTGTTCCCAGTACAGGTAGGCGCAAGCCGTACTCGTATTTATTTACTAAAATAAAATCACCAACTTGAAGTGTTGGAATCATTGAGCCAGAAGGAATTTGAAAAGGCTCAAACAAGAAAGAGCGAAGTACAAGCACAAGCGCCAATACCGGGAAAATAGATCGTGAAGTTTCAACAATACTTGACTCTTTGCCAAGACGTTTAACGACCTCAGAGTCGACAGCATTATCGTCAACGCTGTCTTTGTAGTGATCAATTGCTTTTTGACGTCTTGCTCGAAGAAAAAGTCTGTCAATTAAGGCAATAGCACCCGTTACAAAAACTGCCAATACCAGCAGCAGCGGGAAATTAATGTCCATGATGAGTTATTCTCTGTCAATGACCTGTTTTTATGAGCATTTATCACTGTCAATCTTAGAAATTGTGCACAAAAAATTATGTTCCAATCGTGTAAAAAAATCGACAATGATTATGTTGTCTTATCGTTTAGGGGTTGGTTTTAGCGTCAATTTTCATAAGAGAGCTACCCCATAAGGCTGATCACTTATCAACCCTTAACACGGCAAGAAATGCTTCCTGAGGAATTGCTACACGCCCCACCTGTTTCATGCGCTTTTTACCCGCTTTTTGCTTTTCAAGCAATTTACGCTTGCGGGATACATCTCCACCATAGCACTTGGCGGTAACATTTTTTCGCAAGGCCTTAACCGTTGTCCTAGCAATAATCTGCCCACCAATCGCTGCCTGAATAGCGACATCAAACATTTGTCTTGGAATAATTTCTTTCATTTTTTCAGTCAGTAAACGCCCTCTAGACTTTGCATGATCTTGATGGACAATCACAGCCAGTGCATCAACTTTATCACCATTGATCAAGATATCCACCCGAACCATTTTGGCCGCTTCAAAGCGATCAAAAGTATAATCCAGAGAAGCAAACCCACGACTAACAGACTTTAGTCGATCGAAGAAGTCCAAGACAACTTCATTCATGGGAATATCATAGCTCAATGAAACCTGACCACCCATAAATTGCATATCTTTTTGGACACCTCTACGCTCAATACAGAGTGTAATGACATTACCTAAGTAATCTTGCGGTACCAAAATAGTCACTTGAGACACAGGCTCACGAATTTCTTCAATACTAGCAGGATCCGGTAATTTAGATGGATTATCAACCTCAATGACCTCTTGGTTCTTCATTTCCACTTCATAAATAACCGTAGGTGCCGTTGTAATCAAATCCAGAGAATATTCACGCTCAAGTCGCTCCTGAATAATTTCCATATGCAGCATGCCAAGGAAACCACAGCGAAAACCAAAACCCAGTGCATCACTATTTTCTGGTTCATAAAACAAAGAGGCATCATTAAGGCTCAGTTTTTCTAGCGCATCCCTAAAGGACTCGAAATCATCAGCACTAACGGGAAATAAGCCTGCATAAACCTGTGGCTTGATCATCTGAAAACCAAGCATAGCTTCAGTATCAGGTGTTTTTAAATGGGTAAGTGTATCGCCTACAGGCGCCCCTTTAATCTCTTTAATGCCCGCAATAACATATCCTACTTCACCGGCTTTAAGCTCATCGGTAGGGTGACGCTTTGGTGTGTAAATGCCTACTCCATCAACCACATGGTGCTGCCCTGTGGATTTTACGAGGATTTTCTCCCCTTTACGCAGCGTACCATTCTTTACCCGAACCAAAGAAACAATACCCAGATAGTTATCAAACCATGAATCAATAATCAAAGCCTGCAACGGCGCATCAACATTACCTTCTGGTGGTGGGATTGTTGCCACCAATTTTTCCAGTATGTCTTTAATGCCTAAACCACTTTTGGCGGAACACTGCACAGCACCCATTGCGTCAATGCCAATAATTTCTTCAATCTCCTGAGCAACTCGATCTGGTTCAGCCTGCGGTAAATCCATTTTGTTCAATACAGGCATCACTTCCAACCCCTGCTCAATGGCAGTGTAGCAATTAGCAACAGACTGAGCTTCCACCCCTTGAGCTGCATCCACCACCAGCAAAGCGCCTTCACATGCGGCCAATGAGCGAGAAACTTCATAAGAAAAATCAACATGGCCTGGGGTATCAATGAAATTCAGTTGATAGACATTACCGTCATCAGCCGCATATTCCAGTGTGACACTCTGCGCTTTAATGGTAATACCACGCTCACGCTCAAGCTCCATAGAATCGAGAACCTGCTCTTGCATCTCTCTATCACTAAGGCCACCACATACCTGAATAAATCGATCAGCCAGCGTCGATTTACCATGATCTATATGGGCTATAATAGAGAAGTTACGTATATGCTCTAGCTTAATGGGCTTCACAGATTCAGTCATACATTACTTTACAAAGTAGGATCATAGAACAACGAATTTCAAGTTCATGCTCTATGGCTATAGCTTAAAGTTACAAAATTTCCCCATTATAACGATATACAACGGTATAGGATAGTAAGAAAAGTGGCTAAGGCGTGCAAGCTAGGCTGCACAACTAACGTGCAGCCTTATTATACACATGGAGCTGCTTTAGTTAGTCAGTCTAAAAGTAATATAGCCTGGCTGCCCATCTCGAATAACTCGCATTGAGATTGATCGTTGAGTGGGTAGTTTTTTTACTACTTCATTAAACGCTTCAACAGTGCCTACGTGCTCTTTATTAATATCAGTAATGACATCACCCTGACGCAAACCAAATGAGCGTGCAGTATTTGAGTCTGCATTGATAACTACCATGCCCGTCACCGCATCATCCAGATTGAGTTTATTTCTATAGTTATTATTCAAAGCCTTAACCTGTATCCCAAGGCGGTTTTGCCTGGATTCCATGCGCCCCACGCGTTCATTAACTTGTCCTAACTTATCAGGCAACTGCCCAACCACAATGGTTGTACTGAGAAGCTTTCCATTACGCATATATTCAATATTGGCTTTAGTACCTGGTATCATCGTGCCTACATTCATCGGCAGTGCTTCCGAGTCATAGATCGGGTGTTTATCAAATTTAACAATGATGTCACCAGGATGCAGTTTTGCTTTATCTGCCGGGGCACCTGGTATCACAAGGTTAATCAAAGCACCCGTAGGGGTTTTGAGTCCAAAAGATTCTGCCAAATCACGATCCACTTCCTGAACAGCTACACCTAGCCAGCCTCGAGTAACGTGCCCCGTTTTCTTTATCTGCTTGACTGCCCACATTGCATGATCAATAGGGATAGCAAAAGACAACCCAATAAAACCACCAGATTGGGAGAGGATTTTCGAGGTAATACCAATGACTTCTCCGTTCATATTAAAGAGAGGGCTGCCTGAGTTACCTGAATTAATTGGAACATCTGTTTGAATAAAGGGCACATAAGCATCACCAGGCAAGCTCCTATTTAAAGCACTAACGATCCCTTTAGTGATAGAATATTCAAAATCAAAAGGAGAACCAATGGCTGCAACCCATTGGCCAGGCTTAACTGAACTTGAATCACCCAGCTTCACAACGGGTAATTTTTCCTTTGTATCAATCTTAAGCAGCGCCAAATCAGAACGCTTATCCAAGCCTATAATTTTAGCTGGCAGTTCACGACGATTGCTCAATTTAACAATAATCTCATCAGCCCCATCAACAACATGACTGTTGGTCAGGATATAGCCATCCGGTGAGATAATAAAACCAGACCCTAATGACAACGGTTTAGGGTCCTGAGATGATGGCTGATCAGGATAAGGAATACCAAAATAACGACGAAATATTTCAGGCAGCTGCTCACTTCCGAGTCCGTAAGCATTACTCCTACTACTAGGTTTTGCTAAGCTGCTAATATTGACTACAGCAGGAGAAGCTTCTTTAAAAAGCCGAGTGAAATCCGGCAAAGCATTCTGGATAGCTACTTTATTAATACCAGAAGGCAAATCACTAGCAACAGCAAGCTGTATACTTAAATACGAAAAAATAAAAATAAAAACTGCATTTTTTATAGTACACGTCATTCTATTCATAAAAAAAACATCTCCAATACAAAATCTACTTTATTAGTATTTTTGGATTTTGTATAAATCAATAGAAAACGCCTCAAAGGCAATAAAATGGTTAGGTGCGAGAGAAGCTAGTATATTTTGTTGCAATACTCCAATTAAGCCGAACAGGTTATGTCATACAGCAACTAATACACTGGGCAACAAGCGAACCACCCGTACTTTAAAAATATCACTTGCTCTTTGACTCACTTTTTTTACAAGCATAAAGCCCGCAGCAAGACTTGTAGCATATAAAAGCATCGTGTGGAAGTCAGTTAACTCAAAGATAGCTGATCCCGCTACAGCGACCATTAGCAACCCCAGAGGCAGCAGATAAACCAGCGCTGAAGCCATTAATAGCGCTCCCTCAGAAATAGAAACAAACACCTGATCGCCTTCAGATAATGACTGATCACTGGCAACACAAAGCAGTGTGTTTTTATTTTTTAATGCATATTTAGTAGCGAGATGTTGACCGCAGCCAGTTTTAGCATGACAGCCTGAGCATGTTGATTGACGCGAGACTTCAACCCATATATGACTGCCGACAACTTTTACAACAACACCCTTCTCTTCAATCATAACAAGCACTTTACTCCTTTACCGCATCAACAGTGGCAGTGTTTTTCCTGGATCTTACAGAAACAGCAATACGTTCAGCTGTTCCCAGTGGTACGTCTCCGATTACAGTAACATTAAAAAATGTATCTCCCCGCCTGAATATTTTGGATACGGCTGCCAGTGTGCCAATATTTTCTGATGATTGACTTAATACTCTAGTTTCATCCGGTTCTACAAAAATTGAAAAACTAGCAATACCATCAGAGTATAAAACAGCATCCGTTTTTTGATTGCTAACAGGTGACGGCCGCTCGCTGATACTTTTCACAACAAAACCTGATGGAATCCAACCAGCCTCCCAATTCCAGACTCCACCTTTCTTTGATGACTTCTCGATATTAATAACTTTACCACTTAGGTCGTTACTCTTGTCCATAGCCTGCATTTCTGCTTGAGTCAGTCGTACACCTATTTCTATATGGGTAAACTGCATTCTCTCTATAATGCTACCATTACCACCTAGCATAACTGACTTCAGCGGCAAAGCTGTCTTTGCATCAAGCCATAATTGGTAACCATAACGATAATGATCAGTGGGAATAATCGACAGCACTACGGCTTCTCGGCCAGCAATCCTGAAAAAATGCTTAGCTGCATAAGATATCTGATAATTTTTATCAGATAGCACATTAGAAAACCTTTTAACCATTGGCATCAAGGAACCATTATTAAAACGAATAATGCCCCTATTCGGTGTCGAATAGGTAAGCGTCTTTCCATTTCTGACGACTTCTCTCGGCAAACCATCAAGGTAGACAATACGCTCCTTATCTTGATGATTATATGCATCATGCGTTATGGCCAAGGTGTCCAATAATGCACCTTGTTGATAAACAAATACGCCACGGTAAGACAAATTTCTGCTGGCACCTTCCATGCGCATAAGCCATGCTGAAGGAGCTTGCTGAAAGCTAGGCACATTTTTTCCAGCCTCTTTTATCTGTGCCTGCTCTACACCAGAGTGCTGTTGAGCGCTATTTTCAATCGCTCCAGCTAGCCCGTAGTAAGTCAACGTCAGGACAAATAGCAACGACAGGAACGCTTCTTTAATCCGCAATTTTCCTTTCATACAATTATTGCACGTCAAAGCTCGTTAATCTTGCAAAGGGCAATACACTTTGCCCTGTACTCATGACAGATAGCTCAGCATGTTGTAAAGCATAAGCCCTAAAACGCTCACGGGTAGCAATATCGGCAATGCTTTGAGCATATGCTAGCTGCTCTGGAGGAATCGTATCATGTTTGTGAGAAGGATAGCCTGCCAGAATACCCGAGGCAGCATAACCTTTGGTACTCAATTGAATTGGCTGAACCAGCGTTGCTGTTGAAGGAGACACGGAAGTACTAGCAGTAAACGCCAAATCATCCTGAGGTGAAAAATAGTTGCGTGAACCCAGAATAACCGCAAAAAATACAGAGGCTGCAACAGCAACTTTACCAAAGGATTCGTGCCTACCAGTCCACTTTTTGAAGGCGCGCATGAAAGAGCGTGTTCGGTCGCTTGGTACTCCTGAAGCAGGAGTATTCAAAACAACTTCAGCTTCAATTGCACGATTTATACTTGCAGTCAAATCAACATCTGAGAAGCGATTTGTTTCATTGCGGATAGAATCACCAATACGCTGATAGTGCATGGCCTTCTTTCTTACATCCTTATCAGACGCTATACCACTGAGCACTCGGTGCAACTCCAACTCGCTGACCTGAGTATCCATCACAGCAGACAGCGATTCATATAGCCTTTCCTTGGCTCGACCCTCTGAGATTTTATTACTCATAAATATCTCCTGATCTGGCGGCACTCATTGCTAACAAAACACTTCATCAAAGCTTAAAACCTTTACCTATAGTCAGATAGGGTAATCAAACCTGACGTTATTTATCTATATGCAAGAGCGGCTCAATTTCCTTGTCAATAGCCTCTCTTGCTCTAAAAATTCGAGAACGCACAGTTCCTACTGGGCATTCCATGACTTCAGAAATTTCTTCGTAACTCAAACCATCAAATTCTCTTAGCATGACCGCTGTTCTGAGCTCGTCGGGTAGCTTTTTAATAACGTCATGAATAACCTGCTCAACTTCATTTCGGTGCAGGTTTTTCTCTGGGCTGTCAATGGCTATCAGGGACGGTGCATCTTCCAAAAATTCAACATCATAAACATCAACATCAGACTCCTTGGGCCTTCGGCCTTTAGCAATCAAATGATTTTTTGCTGTATTAACCGCAATGCGGTATAGCCATGTGTAAAATGAACTATCACCCCTAAACCGCTCAATTGCACGATAAGCCTTCACAAAAGCTTCCTGAACGACATCCTGTGTTTCCTGAAAGTCTTTAATATAACTACCAACCAAGCCAAGCATCCGGTGCTGGTACTTAATAACCAACATATCGAATGCACGCTTATCACCCGCCTGAACGCGCTCAACCAGTTGCTGATCGGCCTGATTGGCATCTGTCATTCAGGCATCTCCAGCGAACTAACACTAGCAAATGCGTTCCTGCTGAACCACAATCTGACATCCCCTTCATTTATATAGACCATAGAGGTGACTCAAAAGTTCCTGACTTTGTTAAAAATTCAGTCAATATGGATAGCTAATCCATCTAATTAAAGATTACTATAGTGAAGCTTCTTATTACTAGGCATCTTTAACGAAATCGGTACATCACAGCTATAACTTTAGACAAGATTAGTTCACTAGAAGTAAGGTTTGATATCAAATATCATGCAGGGGTAATGGTATGCAGATACTCAGCTGACTTTATCAGGCTATAGATATGCCCAAACCAATACTCGCAGGCGGTAACTTTGTAACCATACATAATACCAAAGGTCTCCAAGGGAAGGGATGATCGCATTAAAGCAATATTATATCTACTGGAGCCCTGTCACAAAAGATTATGCTTTAGCAAAGTAAGCTGTTTAAGATAGCTTGCTGGGGAAATGCCACAATGAATGGTTCAGGTTACTCCGCCGACCCAACCTAAACACAACCCTAAAGGTATTGCAGTAAAAAGAATACGCACAACAATGTATTCATTCCTATACAGCAAAAATTGTAGCACTGAACGAAGAGACATGTATGCAGAAAACCTATGAATACGACGTATTGGTTATTGGCAGTGGCGCTGCTGGTCTGAGTCTTGCGCTTCAGATTTCCAATCAAAAACGTATAGCAATACTCAGTAAAAATGCACTCTCTTCAGGGTCATCTTATGGTGCTCAAGGCGGTATTGCAGCGGTTCTGAATGAACTAGAAGACAGCCCTTCACAACATATGCACGATACTAAAATTGCTGGTGCCGGGCTATGCAAACAAGCTGCTGTAGAGCACATTATCAACAATGGAAAAAAGTGCATTCAATGGCTTGTTGAGCAAGGCGTACATTTTACTACCTATCCATCCAGCAATAAAAACGAACCTGATAAATATCATCTAACGCAAGAAGGAGGACATAGTGCCAGGCGTATTATCCATGCAGCAGATGCCACAGGCCGCGCAGTCTCTGATGCCTTAATAAAAAAAGTAGAGCAAGCCAATAATATCGATATTTTTGAATACCATTTAGCAATAGATCTGATCACAACCAAGCAAGAGAACATCAAACAGCGCACCTGTTTTGGTACTTATGTTTTAAATTGTAAAACAGAGTTGGTTCATACTTTTGTCAGCAATAGCACTGTTATTGCCACAGGTGGTGCTAGCAAAGCTTATCTTTATACCTCTAATACGGATGGTTCCACAGGTGATGGCATTGCTATGGCTTGGCGAGCAGGCTGCCGGATAGCCAATATGGAATTTAATCAATTTCACCCGACATGCCTCTATCACCCCAATGCAAAGTCCTTTTTGATATCTGAAGCAGTGCGAGGAGAAGGCGGAAAACTCATTCGCCCCAACGGCACACAGTTTATGGCCGATTATGATCAACGCGCTGAGCTAGCACCAAGAGATATTGTAGCCCGAGCAATTGACCATGAAATGAAGCGTTTGGGCGAAGATTGCCTTTTCCTTGACATAAGTCACCAACCTTCTGCTTTCATTCAATCGCATTTCCCAACAATCTATGAACGCTGCCTTGGGTTTGGCATTGACATGACCCGAGAACCTATTCCTATTGTTCCAGCAGCGCATTATACTTGTGGCGGTATTGTTGTCGATACAAGTGCTAAAACGGATATCCAAAACCTATATGCCATTGGTGAGTGCTCATCGACCGGCTTACATGGCGCTAACCGGTTGGCTAGCAACTCTCTGCTTGAATGTCTAGTATCAGCTCAAAGCGCTGCTGACTCAATTAAAAAACAACCACAAACAGATGCTTATTTACCCACTAAAGCACCCCTTTGGGATGAAAGCAGGGTAACTGACGCTGATGAGAAGGTGGTAATCTCGCATAACTGGGATGAACTACGCCGTTTTATGTGGGACTACGTAGGTATTGTCAGAACCACTAAACGCCTCAATAGAGCAGCTAACCGCGTAAGCCTTTTACAATCAGAAATTCATGAGTTTTACCGTGATTTCAGAATCAGCAGTGATCTGATTGAATTGCGTAATTTAACTCAGATTGCTGAACTGATTATCCGCTGCTCCTTAAAACGCAAAGAGTCACGAGGGTTACATTATATATTGGATTACCCTCTCACCAATAAACAAGCAAAAGACACTGTGCTCACACCTGAAAAGCAAGGCAAACTGCTATAAGAAAGGCACAATAGCGCTAAGAAGCTGTTCATGATCTTGATTTTACTTGATAATTCATCGGATGAGACAACAGTACCCCAGCGATATCACTCGTGAGCAGTTTGAACCTATTCTTCCGATCCTTGAAAGTGCTCGCA
>JAQYUY010000080.1 GCA_028728195.1 Endozoicomonas sp. (ex Botrylloides leachii) | reverse complement strand
TGCACAGATTAAAATAAATGGAAATATCAACGCTAGCATAATGCATTTGTTAATGAGCGCTGGCCACCTAGGAAATAAAGCTATAAAAAACCGCGTGTATAAAGAACTTCAGCTCCAACTTAATAGTAACGGTCAAGCGCATCTAGAGCGTATCCTTGAAAGAAAAAGTACAAATGGTGGCACTCCTGCTCTTTTTATGGCAATGAAAAATGGGCACACAGAGACTATCACAGCTTTCTTTGAAGTCATAAAAAGTTTAGGCCTGACCCATGATAAAGTGTTTCTTAAGAAGTTAGTTACAGCAGAAATAAAAAGCGGAGTCCCTGGCCTTTTTATGGCAATGCAAAATGGACATCCAAAGACTATCACGGCTTTCTTTAAAGGCATAGCCAGTTTAGGCCTAACCGATGATGAACAGTTTCTAAAGGATTTAGTTACAGCAGGAATAAAAGATGGAAATGGAATCCCTGGACTTTTTGTGGCAATAAAAAATGAGCATGCAGAGGCTATCACAGCTTTCTTTAAAGGCCTAAAAACTTTAGGCCTGGCCAATAATAAAGAGTTCCTACAAAAATTAGTTCAAGCAAAAAACAATCATGGAATTCCTGGGCTTTTTATAGCTCTGTATAAGGGGAATCTAGAAGCCATTGAAGCGCTATTTACCGGTGTAGAACATCTAGATATTGGTGATCAAGATAAAAATGACCTTTTAAGAAACCCTTTATGGAGCAATTATTCTGGCATTCAAGGTGCACTGATAGAGAAAAAAGAAGCAACAGTGGCCACTTACCTTAATTTGATGATGGAGAAAAAATTTATCACTTCCCAGACGCTGAATGATGCTTTGAATGAGGTGGTTAGTAGCAACAAGCTGACTTTAGAGCAACTCATGCCTTATTTTACCAATATGATTAAGCATAACCGCGCAACCGCTGATGAGCTTAAAAATACATACGAAAATCAACTTAAAAATTATGGCATAAATCAGCTAAATGCATTTTGGGGTGAATTACAAAAGGTGCGTCCTTGATATTATTTTATTCATATTTCCCTATTTAAAAATAAAGACGTGTGTCGCATCAGCGGATAATCTCTCTAGCTGCATTTACGTAGTTATTAAAGTCAATCTACCCACCAGTCGATCTAATCATTTTAGCTAAAAATAGGTTATTGTGATGGATGGGTTTTATAAGAGGATATCGGATACTTCTAGCGAGTCAATTCCATCAAATGAACAAGAACCTTCTGATGGCAAGGGCAATGGACGAATTAAAACAATCGACCCTGAACAAACCTATCTATCAGCTGCTGATAAAACAGCTTCTGCTTCATCTCCCCCCACCACATCGCTAATGCAACGCAAAGTCACTCATTTACTGCAACAGAAGCCTGCACGTGAACTATATATCAGAAGCGGTGTTAACCCACAATCGGAACTCACCCAGCTCATAGATGAAGAACTGCCTGTAGATTACTCTTTGATCTTGGCCTATAAGTCGAAAGGTCTTGAAAGAGATTTCAATTGCAAGGCCACTAGCAAAAAAGATCAACAACTCATTACATGTAGGCATTTAGCCTATGCCTTTGCCACCGGTGTATTCGGTGAAAAAATACAAGATGGGAAAGCAGTAGCAAAAGGGCAAAAGTTTGCCGGCGTAGATTCACTCGATAAAATAGCCAACCACCCCAGTATTCCTACCGATGAACAACTAGGCAACACACCAGAATTTTTTGGTATTGCTAAAGAAGGGTATTATTTTGCAGGGCAGGCGATTGGGCTTTCTATCCACCGAGCCGCTCAAAAGCTAAGCTATGAGTGGGATAGCAAGTGCTACCTAGTTCATTCAGAAAATCACTCCATGGCTTTAGCAATAGAGCGCCTAGCAGATTCGAGTTTCAAATTGGCTTTTTATGAACCCGGTGACACTACACGAGTGCGGCGGATAGTCGTATCGAATCTAGAGGCATTAAAAAAGATCACTATTAAAGATCTTATACCTAATTCAAATGATGCAGCTCAATGCTTGTTAGGTGCTGCCCATGGCGGTTTATTATGTTCCACGGATACTGTAAAAACAGCAAGTGATGCACAGATTGAAATAGATGGAAATATCAACGCTAGCATCATGCAGTTGTTAATGCAACGTGGCCACTTGGGAAATAAAGATACAAAAGACCGCGTGTATAAACAGCTTCAGCTTAATAGTAACGATCAAGCGCATCTAGAGCGGATCTTTGAGGGAAAAAGTACAAATGGTGGCACTCCTGCTCTTTTTATAGCAATGCAAAATGGGCACCCAGAGACTATCACAGCTTTCTTTAAAGGCATAAAAAGTTTAGGCCTGGCCAATGATAAAGCGTTTCTGAAGGATTTAGTTACAGCAGAAAGAAAAGACGAAACCCCTGGCCTTTTTATGGCAATACAATTTGGGCATCCAGAGACTATCACAGCTTTCTTTGAAGGCATAAAAAGTTTAGGCCTAGCCGGCGATAAAAATTTTCTAAAAGATTTAGTTACAGCAGAAAATAAAGACGGAATCCCTGGACTTTTAATAGCACTGCACTTGGGGCGCCCAAAAACCATTGAAGCGCTATTTACCGGTGTAGAAAATCTAGACATGAGTGCTCAAGATAAAAATGACCTTTTAAAAAACCCCTTATGGAACGGTTTGTCTGGCATTAAAAATGCACTGCAAGAGGAAAAAGAAGCAACAGTGGCCACTTATCTCAATTTGATGATGAAGAAAAAATTTATCACTCCCGAAACGCTGAACAATGCTTTGAATGAAGTGGTTAGTAGCAACAAGCTGACTTTAGAGCAACTCATGCCTTATTTTACCAATATGATTAAGCATAACCGCGCAACCGCTGATGAGCTTAAAAATACATACGAAAACCAACTTAAAAATTATGGCATAAATCAGCTAAGTACATTTTGGGGTGAATTACAAAAGGTGCGCCCTTGATGTTATTTCATTCATATCGAACTACACGATCAAGCAATACCATTTCGCTTTTTTAACTACTACACTTAATCGCTTTTATATTGAGTTCAAGTCACTTGCATTTCTTGCTGCAGCATAGAAATCAATAATAAAAAATATTCAGACTGGTTAGGGCACGAAATATTATTAAAACCGAAAAGACAGTGGGTTACCAAGCAGTGTGATGGCTAACACTAGCAGAAGGAATCATGGCGGTGAGGGAGGGATTCGAACCCTCGATACGCGTTAACGTATACACGCTTTCCAGGCGTGCTCCTTAAGCCACTCGGACACCTCACCGTTTTATTAGGCCGCTTTGTCGCCCAATGGGGTACGTACTTTATAGTAAAAGCACGAGTATGGCAAAAATAACTCAAAGAGTGCGGTTTCTATCTCATGCCAAGGTCATCGTCAGCAAGAAGAACAGGAATAGCGTTTCAATTTACTAGGGGTCATCAAAGAAAATCAGCCCAACTCAAGACCCGTGCCATTGCTAAACCTGCAAACATACATTATCTTCATTTAGCTACGTTATCCACAGCATACAGAGACACTTGTCATTATGCAGTACGTTTATACCATGAATGGGGTGAGTAAAGTTGTTCCCCCAAAACGTCAAATCCTGAAAAATATTTCTCTTTCCTTTTTTCCTGGTGCCAAAATCGGTGTGCTTGGCCTCAATGGTGCGGGTAAATCAACGCTATTGCGTATCATGGCAGGCATAGATAAAGAGTTTGACGGAGAAGCACGCCCTCAGCCTGGCCTGAATGTTGGCTATCTACCTCAAGAGCCTTTGTTAGATGAGAATAAAACTGTACGCGATACGGTTGAAGAAGCGCTGAGTGGAATAAAGGAAGCACAGCAGCGCCTTGAGCAAATTTATGCTGCCTACGCTGAGCCTGATGCCGACTTTGATGCATTAGCTATTGAGCAAGGGCGACTAGAAAATATTATTCAAGCGGCTGATGCTCATAACCTTGAACGCAAATTGGATGTAGCCGCTGATGCTCTGCGTCTGCCCGAGTGGGAAGCCAAAATAAAAACCCTATCAGGCGGCGAACGCCGACGCGTTGCTCTTTGCCGCTTGCTGTTATCTGGCCCAGATATGCTGTTGCTAGATGAGCCCACTAACCACCTTGATGCGGAGTCTGTTGCTTGGCTTGAGCGTTTCTTGTACGAGTACCCCGGCACAGTGGTTGCTATCACCCACGACCGATATTTCCTTGATAATGCCGCAGGCTGGATATTGGAACTAGATCGTGGTGAAGGCATACCCTACCAAGGTAACTATAGTGCATGGTTAGAACAGAAAGAACAACGCTTAGAGCAAGAACAAAAACAACAAGATGCTCGTCGTAAAGCAATGGAGCACGAGCTCGAATGGGTTCGCTCTAATGCTAAAGGGCGTCAATCAAAAAGCAAAGCCCGTTTAGCGCGCTTTGAAGAAATGCAATCTCAAGATTTCCAGCAACGCAATGAAACCAATGAAATTTATATCCCTCCCGGACCTCGACTAGGCGACAAAGTTATTCAATTCAATAATGTATCTAAAGGGTTTGATGATCGTTTATTGATTGACAACTTGAGTTTTAATGTTCCCAAGGGCGCTATCGTAGGTATTATCGGTGGTAATGGTGCTGGTAAATCCACTTTATTTCAGATGATTATCGGTAAGGAGCAACCTGACTCTGGCACCATTGAATACGGTGAATCGGTCAAAGTTTCTTTTGTTGAGCAGCTGCGTGACGAGCTGGACAATAAAAAAACTGTTTGGGAAGCCGTTTCTGATGGGCAAGATATTTTACGCATTAATAACTATGAAGTGCCTTCTCGTGCTTATTTAGGCCGCTTCAACTTTAAGGGGCGAGATCAACAAAAACGTGTAGGTGAATTATCAGGTGGTGAGCGGGGGCGCTTGCAACTAGCTAGTACATTAAAAGATGGCGGCAATCTACTGCTGTTAGATGAACCTTCTAATGATCTTGATGTAGAAACACTACGAGCATTAGAAGAAGCAATGCTAGCTTTTCCGGGCTGTGCCATGGTAATTTCTCATGACCGCTGGTTTTTAGATCGTGTTGCAACTCATATTCTGGCCTATGAAGGCGAGTCTAAGGTCACCTTTTTTTCAGGTAATTACACTGAATACGAAGCAGACCGTAAAGAAAGGGCAGGCGAAGAAGCCGCAATGCCTCACCGCATCAAATACAAGAGAATTGACGCCTAATTAGTCGGTAGATGCTAAGTGGCTGTTCGCAATTTTTTGTGAGCAGCCGCTAACGTCGATAATCCATATCAAGCATCTAAAAGAACTTTTTGCCACTTTAAAGCGAAATTTTTAATTTCAGTTTCATCCAGCGTGTTTAATTTTCGATCTTTCATTAAACATTGACCACCTACCCACATATGCGTCACATTGCTGGCAGATTGTGTATAAACCAACTGGCTCTGTATATTGAACAACGGTAATTGCTCTACTTGATCGAGCCGAACAGCAATAAAATCTGCCTGCTTACCTGCCACCAATGAACCCGTTAGCGTATCTAAACCCAATGCACGAGCAGCACTAGTCGTAGCCATATGTAATACTGTAGCGGCACTCATGGCTGTAGCATCAGCAGAACATACTTTCCCTATCATTGCTGCATATTGCAGCTCGCTAAACATATCAAGGGCATTATTGCTGGCACCGCCATCTGTTCCAAGCGCAACATTAACTCCTGCATCAATTAACTTCTGTACCGCCGCAATACCCGAAGCCAGTTTTAGATTAGATTTAGGGCAATGAAGTACAGATGCACCTGCTGCTGAAATTTGATTAATCTCCTTATCTGTAAGTGCAGTCATGTGCACCAATTGCGCTTTATTTGTGATAACGCCCAACTCCAGCAAACGTTCCAATGGCCTTTTGCCCGTGGCAACGCTAGCATCATTGACCGCTTTTTGCGTCTCATGGAGATGCAGCTGTAGGGGTAAGTCATGCTCTAAGCTATATTCTAGACACTGCTTGAAATTAGCATCATTGACGGTATAAGGCGCATGAGGCGCAACAGCAAATGTTATACGCTCATCGTTAACAGCGTATTCACGAGCCATAGAGACCTTATCAAAATAATTTTCCGCCGCGCTCCAAGCACTAGGCCAGTCAAGTAAACAGGGGGCCACCTGTGCCCGCATACCCGACATTCTAATGGCATCAATACAGGCCTCTGGAAAAAAATACATATCAGAAAAACACGTTGTACCGCTGCGGATCATTTCTGCAATGGCAAAACACGTGCCCTCATAAACAAACTGATGGCTTAATATTGTTTTTTCAGCCGGCCAAATATGTTTATTGAGCCAGCGATGCAGTTCAAGATCATCTGCATAACCTCGCAGTAACGACATAGCTGCATGGCCATGGGTATTGATTAGACCCGGCATAAGGACATGGTTTTTTAACACAATATTTTCATCGGCTAAATATTGGTGCTTCGCTTGGTCTGAAGGCAAAACATCTAAAATAATGCCCTCATTAATAACCAGAGCATGATCTCTTAATGGCTCCATGGTTGGCTGGGGCATCACCCAGCCTCCATGCATAATGCTATCAACAGTTTTCAATATTGCGCTCCAGTGCCCATCTAGCCTAACCTATAGCCGAAAAAAACATCAAATTAGAAAATCGATTGGTATTACTGATTGAGGTACTTAAAGCGCTTAATTAAGCCATTAGTTGAACTATCCTGATCTGCAACGTCTTCATCTTCTTGAATTCGGTCAAATAGCCGGTTGCCTAAGACCTTCCCTAGTTCAACACCCCATTGATCAAATGAGTTAACCTGCCAGAGAATTCCCTGTACAAAGACCTTTTGCTCATAAAGAGCAATCAATGCACCGACAGTTTCAGGCGTTACCTTCTCAGGTATGATCATACTATTTGGACGATTACCCGGAATAATTTTATGTGCTGCCAGAAAATCAATTTCATCAATCGTATGACCCGCCTCAGCTAGCTCATCACGCACCTCATCGACTGTTTTACCTTGCATCATCGCCTGACTCTGAGCTAAAGCATTAGCAAATAACCATGAATGCTGTTCGCCAATAGGATTGTGAGTAGTTGCAGGCGCAATAAAATCAACGGGTATCAAGCGAGTCCCTTGATGCAGTAGCTGGTGGTAGGCATGTTGGTCATTCGTTCCAGTGCCTCCCCAAATAGCTGATCCGGTCTGGTAGTCAACAACTTCACCATTATTGCGAACACGCTTACCATTACTTTCCATATCAACTTGCTGTAAATGTCCGGGCAAATCACGTAAAAAGTGATCATAGGAAATCACAGCATGAGACTCTGAGCCAAAATAGTTTTGATACCATATACCCAACATGCCCATAATAACTGGCATATTTTCTGCCAATGGTGCCTGTTGAAAGTGCCGATCCATTGATTGGGCACCTTTTAGCAATCGCTCAAAATTATCATAGCCAACGACAAGGCTAATCATCAGGCCAATACTAGACCATAGAGAATAACGCCCTCCAACCCAGTCCCATAGAGGCAGCGTGTTTTCTTGGGCAATACCAAATTGATCAACCGCGCTCAAATTGGTTGATATAGCAATAAAGTGTTTCCGAATATCCGCCTCTTCGCAGCCCTTTGTCAGCATCCAGCGTCGAGCCGCCTGAGCATTTTGTAATGTTTCCAGTGTACTAAATGACTTCGATGCCACAATAAACAACGTTGTTTCAGGGTCTATTTTATGCAACACCTCAGACAGCTCATTAGGATCAATATTTGCCAGATAATGATGTTCAAGACCTTCCTTGTGATAAGGCGTCATTGCATTGATGGCTGTTTTCAAACCAAGGTAAGAACCACCAATACCAATATTAACAATATGACGAATTGCCTTGCCTGAATATCCTTGCCATTCGCCGGTATGTATTTTTTCCGTTAATGCTTTCATGCAAGCTCGGGTTTTACGGATAGTCGGCATAACATCTTGCCCATCAACATACACTGGCTGATCATCAAAATTGCGCAGTGCGGTATGCAAAACAGCACGATTTTCTGTGTTATTGAGCTTTTCTCCGGTAAATTGGCTATTGATTGCTGCTTTTAGGCCAGCTTGCTCTGCCATCTTAATCAGTGCTGCTTTAACTTTGTCATCAATAAGGTGTTTAGAATAATCAAGAAATAAGCCCGCCGCTTCAAGCGTATATTTGTTGAAGCGCGAAGCATCTTCAGCAAACAGATCTCGTAAATGGGTTTTAGCCATTTTTTCTTGCAAATGCAGCAGCTCAGCAGATGCCGGATATTGACTCAGGCCAGAAGAAGCAGAAAAAAACACGCTTTCACCTCATGATGGAAGGGAAAAAATAAAATGCGATAAAGCATCAAATTGTAAGGTTTGAGGTGGTGACTGGCAAATGCAAAGGCGCTTATGTTGAAAATATTATCCAGAATAAAGTTCGCGTAAAACAGCCGCTACCCATCAATATTCATGATACAACTCATGCATATGAGCTATTTTGATGAATATAACATACTTAAAAAAATGCCTATGATGCCATTATGGTTGGCAAATTATGCCGATAATCTTAATCGCTATAGGCTAGTATGGATGGATCTGGATACCCTGTTATTATTTTGCATAACTCCTTCGGTTAATAGCTTTTGCTTTATGCAGGCAATACTTAACCTATTAATCAGCATGTAAGTATTTATCTAGCGTTTGGAATAAAAGATCGCGATCAAGGGGCTTAGTTAGGTAATCATCCATGCCCACATCCAGTGCCTTCTTCTTGAACTCGGTAATAGCATGAGCACTCAGGCCAATAATGTGGATGGGGTTAATTGCTTGCTCCACTTCATATTCGCGAATACCTTCAGTTGCATGATAACCATCCATGACCGGCATTTCGCAATCCATTAAAAGCAAATGCCACTTTTCTGGCTCTGCTTTGTACAAACTCATAATCTCTTGACCATTATTGGCAAAAACTGGCTCAATACCAACCTTTTTTAGTAACCGTTTAAGCACCAGTTGATTAGCTGTATTATCTTCAGCAACCAGAACCTGTTTTCCTGCAAGCATCTCAGTATTCAATTTCGAAGGGCCCATCCTAATGTCTCCACATTAATATACTTCTTACTATGACGACATTGCTCAATATTTGGCAATCATATTTTGTACAGCAGGGTTAATTAATACGTCGGATAAGTTCAAGCGAACAGGCTGCCACAGCTCTGGTTTAGGGAAAAATGACGTGAGCTGGATATAAAAAAACTGATCAGTTATAACATAGCTAACAAATTGAGTAGCGTTGGAGTAATACTAACCGAACGGTTTAACTGCGCTATTGCACTGCTATCACTCATTTACTTATTATTCCGCCTTGCCCTCAAGTCTGGTTTTCCATGTTTATTACGGTAGTGCAAAAACACGATTGGTATAAGTCTTCAACCCTATAGTGCTATGGCTTTAATCTTCGTCTCATTATCAATGATACAAAGGGTCTTAGTAACAATTAAATGCATACCAACAAATACTGATAGTCGTTTAGCTCTTAAAGGTATGTACTATCACGTAGTTAACGACAAAAGTTATACACTTATGTTAATGGATAGCGCCCCAAAAGCTAAATACGATATTGCCTAATGCGGGATTCAAGCAATAAATAGCAAATAGGTATAATTATCAATTGATGTAGATTATTTTTAATATAGTATTCGCGACCTTAAATTGAACTTTGCGTTCCTTGTTAAGCATTCAATTTAGAGCAATGAATCACTTACGGTTAGTATAACTATAAGTCAATTTTCATCTATGCGAGTTTTAAGTGATCTGTCACCGACATAAGTATAACTCTGATAAGTCTGGCTATATTACGAATATTCCAGCCATTTACTGTTGGAGTAATAATATATTCAGCCGTGCTTGGGCAGCTCCTAATACATCAGCGTAATGAAGATGGGCGGTGTCTTACACTGTTTACAGTCGTAGCAACAGACAGACATGTGGTGCATGACCTGGTTTAGTACTTATTTCAATGCCAAAGCATAAAGTTATTTGCATGAGAAGTTAATGAAAAGTAGTCAATCATTTTATTTTGTAATTTTAATAATATGTCTATCCATTGGGGGATTAATATCTACAGATATTTTCCTTCCGGCTCTTACTCCTATGAGTAATTTTTACAAGACAACAGCGCATGGAATGCAAACAAGCATATCCATATTTTTATTTGGTATTTCTTTTGCTCAGCTTTTTTATGGGCCATTAAGTGATAGCCTTGGAAGAAAACGCGTGTTATTAATTGGAATATCTGTATGGCTATTATCAACAGCAGCTATATTATTCACGAGCACAATCCATGAACTTTTAATACTCCGCCTATTTCAAGGTATTGGTGCATGTGCGGGCATAACCATCAGCAGAGCAATCATTAGCGATATATTTGATCGAAATCAAGCAGGGAAATTTTACCTTACCATTTTCCCTTTTGTGGGTATGTCACCAGCTATAGCTCCTGTTATAGGTGGATTTTTAAATGATTATTGGGGCTGGAAGTCATGCTTTATTTTTTTAATGGCATTTGTATCTTTAACACTATTATTATGCTGTTTTATACTCAATGAAACACATCCAAAAGAAAAAAGAAAAAGATTTAGTGTTTCATGCCTGCTTACTAATACCTATAAAGTAATCAGCGATAGCAATTTTTTATATTTTGCCGCAATACCTTGCTTTGCTTACGCCACTTATTTTGCCTATATAGTTGAGTCGCCTTTTATTCTAACAAATCTAGGCTTAAAAGCATCAAATATTGGCTATACTTTTTTTACATTATCTCTTACATATGTAGCCGGAAATATAACAGCAAAACGCATCTTAAAAAAATTAGACACCGAACGTACAATAAGTTTAGGTTATATTATTTTCTTAATAGGTGGCGGTACCTTTGCTTTACAAATGTGCATTAGCCCTAACCCGATAATAACCAGCATTTTATCAATATCTATTTTAACATTTGGCAATGGATTTCTACTCCCCTTAGGTACTGCGCAAGCAATAGCCAGCAGACCCGATTTATCAGGAACAGCTTCCGGCGTAATGGGGTTTCTCCAACTAGGAAGTGCAGCAATATCGAGTTTATTGATTGGCATTATTTCAGGGCATCAAGCTGAAAAGACAGCAATAATGATATTTTTACTTTCTGCTTTTGGATTTCTCATTTATTCATTAGGAATATACAAAAAAACTAAGAGGAAAACTTTTCAGGGAAATACTTTATGATAAATAATATAGACGTAACATTGCGTGATGGCGGATATCAAAACAACTTTAGTTTCTCAGAGAGTTATGTAATTGAACATGTTCAAAATATCTCTGAAAGCGAAATTGAATGGATAGAAATTGCATACAGAAATGGCTCCTATAAGCAAATCCCTAATATAGGCATTACTGGTAGAGGAGATAATAGCTACATAGAAAACATCAAAAAACACTCTCCAAAAGCAAATTTATGTATGATTGCTCATGCGCACAATATCTCACAAAAAGATATTGAGTCAATGCATAGATATGGAGCGCAAATGCTTAGGTTATGCATTAATTCTGATAATCAGAAAAAAACACTGCAATTTGCAGAAGTCGCAAAATCCCTAGGGATGAAGGTTTGTATTAATGCTACAAGGGCTAGTCAGCTATCGATATATGATCTTTTAGACTTTGTTGCTAAATCAGAAAAAAGTAATGTAGATATTTTTTATTTAGCAGATTCAAATGGAAGCATGATGCCTGAGAGTGTATCAAGCCTTGTTAGCATATTAAATGGCGCAACCACAATGGATATAGGGTTTCATGCTCATGATAATTTATCCCTCGCTATGGCTAATAGCATAGCTGCTAAAAATTCAGGCGCTAAATATATAGATAGCTCTCTTTTTGGAATGGGAAAAGGCGCTGGCAACTTAAATATGGAAACCTGGACATCATACTTAAATAAAAAAGGTAACGCTAAAAAATATCAGTTGTCAAAAATATTAGAGCAAGCTGTATCTCTTAAAAAACATCATGAAAATTCTCGCCCAGAGCGTAGCATTTTAGATATTATCTTAGCCGATAAAGATTTAAGTGTTGAATACAAACTTAGACCAGAATTTAATAATTTGGTAAATATTCAAAATGCGATGATTTTTGCCGCTCAGTTAAAAAAAAGCGCATGAATATAGAACACCTTTCTTTCAAGAAAAATAATTGTTCCAGAAAAAACACGACAATAATATTGTCGCCTATTATGCCTATTTGGGATAATGGAAATTTCTGCCGTGATTTATTAAATATTATCAGCAATGTAGCCAGTGAAGTCTTTATTATAGATAGCACATCAGTTTTTACAAAAAGCAACCCTAATATAGCCTTAAATGAGCTCATATTAGTTATTAAATCACTACCGATTGAATTAAATATATCACTCATTGGTTTTGCCTTAGGAGGCACGCTAGCTCAATATCTATCTTGCCATTTAAGTGCAATAAATAACGTTATATCAATATCAGGACCAAGTTTTCAAACACCTGAATTAAATAAAAAACTTAGCCAGTTAATTTTTAAATTAAAGAGTAATCGCACTAGTGAGGCCATGAACTTATTATGTCAATGGGTTGACCCTAAAGGTATTAGCTCTACTATTGCACCTAAGATTCCTGACCACATGCTTAAAGAAGCACAACACCGGCTTCTTAAAGGTTTCACTTTACTTAAACACTTGGATACTAGGCAGTATTTATTATCGTATCAAGGCCGCTATCTATCGTTAGTCGGATCTTTATCTCAGCTTGCAAATATCAGCAATCAAGTGAAACCTAAAAATCCTTTACATTCTCTTCTAGAAATAGAACATGCAGGCATGAGGATTTGGGAAAACAATCCCCAAAGCGCAACAAAACATATATTAAATTGGATCGAAAAATGAAGAGAAAAACTGTAACGGTATTACCTGGTGATGGCATTGGGCATGAGGTTTGTCATGCTGCATTACCTATTATAGAAAAAATGAATCTACCTATTAATCTACAATATGGAAAAATAGGCTGGGAGTGCTGGAAACAGGAAGGAAACCCAATACCTGATGACACATGGAAAAAAATAAAAAATTCTGATGCTGTTTTGCTTGGGGCAATAACAAGCAAAGGGAAAAAAGATGCAGAAGAAGCGCTCCCAGAGAGTTTAAAAAAATTAGGTCACGAATATATTTCTCCAGTTATACAGTTAAGACAGAAACTAGGACTTTATACAAATATCCGTCCTGCTTATTATATTACAGGATCAAGAAAGCCATTTAACATTTGTGTTATTAGAGAAAATACAGAGGGACTATATTCTGGTCTTGACTTTAAAGGTATTCCAACAAGACATTCTGATTGGCTAACTCATCCAAATATTGATTATTATGGACAAAGCGAAACTGCTTGGACAGTGAGATTACAAACTCGTTATGGTTTAGAAAGAATTTTCAAACAAGCTTTTGAATATGCAAAAGCACATAATATGTCACGGGTTACATTTGCAGATAAACCCAATGTAATGAGAGAAAGCGGGCAATTTGTAAAAGATATTTTCTTTAATATTGCTAATCAATATGCTGGCATAAAAGCAGATATACATAATGTTGACGCCGTTGCATTATGGTTAGTAAAAAAACCTCATGAATTTGGTGTAATCGTCGCTGAGAATATGTTTGGTGATATATTGTCAGATCTTGCAGCAGGGGTTATGGGTGGTCTTGGGTTTGCACCTAGTGCTAACATCGGATCAAATATTGCCTATTTTGAGCCGGTACATGGTAGCGCACCTAAAATGGCTGGGAAAAATAAAGGAAATCCTAGTGCCATGTTTTTATCTATAGGCCTTATGTTAGAATACTTAGGCTTTATAGCGGAAGCTGAAAAAATTAAAGACGCTGTAAAATATGTCACACGTAGTGGAATAAATACTAGCTATGACTGTGGTGGGAACAAAAGCACACAAGAAGTATCTAAAGCAATTATAGATGCTGCAATGAAAAAAAATAATTTTAATGACGCTATTGTGATTACAATAGGCGATGAATTATTAGATGGAAAATATGTTAATACTAATCTTTCAGATATTAGTCATCATTTAAGACAAAAAGGGTATAAGGTAAAAACACATCTTACATGCCTTGACAATGAGCATATGATTAGCGAAGCATTAATTCGGTTTATTGGTGATACCCGTCTTATCGTTATTAGCGGGGGGCTTGGGCCAACATCTGATGATAAAACTCGCTTTGCTATATCAAAAGCACTAGAGACTAATCTAATTTATGATGAGCCAACTTGGGAAAGAATAAAAAATCGCTTAACGGGTTTTGGTGTTCCTATTGATCCATCCAATCGGGTACAAGCATACTTTCCTAACGGTTCAACAATTTTACCCAATGAAGATGGAACAGCATCAGGTTTTTCTTTAAATATAGAAAATACAAAAATAATTATCCTCCCCGGACCGCCTCGAGAAGCTATGCTAATGCTTACAAAAGCGCTTCCACAAACTACACAAAAGATTGAAGAAGAAAGCATATATATATGGCATTTACTGGGAACTAGTGAAGGTGAGGTAGGTTCTTATTTTGATAAAGCATTGAGTGGAATAGAGAGTGAAACTCACTTCCTATGGAAGTACCCCTACATTATTGTAGAAGTGAAAACAAAATGCTTAACCTCAGAAAAACTAACAAGTATAAACTCCGATTTGAAATCTTATATTGTTAGCCAGAACGGAAAAAAAGCATCGGATTTACTAATTGAATCTAGTCATAAGGTAAATTGGTGTTGCGCCGACAGCCAAACACAAGACATATTACAATTACCTTCTGATAGAAACAAGCGCAGCAAAAAGAAAAATATCTATATAGATTTAACTCCACCACTTAACGACATATTGAAAAATAGTCATTATACCGGTATTGCTCATTTAAAATGCAGATCTGAAGACGGTACTTCAGAGTCTATTCAATTCCCCTGTAGAGGCCCGGAAATTGTAGAGTTTATCAAGGAATACTCATCATGGTTTGCACTGAAAACAAAGGCTATTTAGGACAAAATTATGCTTACAACTCTTGAAAAGCAATTTAAGGATAGAATCCTTAATCTTGACACCTCAGTAGTTTCGGATGCGCTAGATAGTTTGTCTATCACGGGTGGGCTACTTGATATTAAAACAAGGAACCCTGGGAAAAAAATGGCTGGACCTGCATTTACAGTGCGATATGCACCCATAACTCCAAATGTAGAAAACTTTCAAAATGCAGGAAATTATATTGATGAAGTCTTGGAAGGTCATATCGTTGTTGTAGATAATCAAGGTCGTTTAGACTGTACCAGCTGGGGTGGAATTTTAACTAAAAAATCAATATCCAAAAATATTGGGGGCACCGTTGTTTTCGGATCAATCAGAGATATTAATGAGATAAAAAATTTACACTTCCCTGTCTTTTCATCAAATGTCTTCATGGTCTCAGGAAAAAATAGAGCTCGGGTAGTTGAAAAACAAAGGAAAATAACTATTAATAACGTTTCTATTAACCCCACAGATTGGATCTTCGGGGATGATAATGGAGTATTAGTTATCCCTTTTAAAGACTTAAACAAAGTCATTGATCGCGCAGAAAAAACGAAATTAACAGAAAAGAGAATACATGGTGCAATAAGTGAAGGAGTCACCTTAGAAAAGGCAAGAGAAAAATATGGTTACTCTACTCCTTGGGAAGAAAAAAATGAGCACTTCATTTTCTAATTATTGGCAAAATAAAATAGATGCTTTAGATGTACATTATCATGCTAGGCCTGATAGCTTTAAGCGAAGATATAATGTCATAGAAGCTGGAAAAATATTTTCTAAAAACTCCATGGGTTGCGTTTTAAAAAACCATTTAGGGAGTACTACATCACTAGCAAGTTTAGCCCAAGAGTTTGATCTTCCTGTATTTGGTTCAATTGTATTGAACAGTATATCTGGTGGAATAAATATAACATCTATAAAGCAAGCTCTATGCCAATATAGCTTTTATCAAAATGGTCGGCTTATTGTGCATCTACCTACAGTGGTTAAGACAAACCATAGCAGTGTTATGAATCGTAAATTCTCTAACACTTCTGTCGAAAAATACTCTCAAGAAGTCAATAGAATAACGACATCAAATGGAACTCTAAAATCAGAAATTTCTGCTTTAATAGCATTTTCACAGGAAAATGATATCGTCATTTCAACAGGTCATGCATCGAAAAGAGAAATTTATAGCTTACTAGAATTTATAGATAAATATGGCGGTGGATGCCGCCTTATGTTAAATCAGCCAGCAAATCCTATCACTGGAATGAGTGCAAAAGAGTTAATTGCACTAGGAAAGCATGACTGGCTTTTTATTGAACAAACAGCTTTAACTGTTCTTTTAAAATATCAGTCTTTTGATGATTTTACATTAGCTGTAAAAAAAATACCTAATTTAGTGTATAGCTCAGACCTAGGACAGTTATGCCAAATCGATATTGAAGATTGGATAAAGCAAACTAACTATTGGTTTGATACAATGGGGGTTTCAAAAGAACGCTATAAGGAAATCTCTCTTTTTTCTCCTTTAAGGATGTTAAGCCCCTAAAACTCTTTAGTTAAGCCTGAAAAATCAAGCTTGGGCAGAGAAGTCAGGCTAAGTATTGCTCAGCCTGATTTTTATAATTTATTAAGCCCCATAATATAAAGACAAAAAGAAACCTTGGCTTCTTCAGAATCAGCAGGAAGTTATATCGGCCATTTATGCTAACTACTGTAATTAGTATGGCCACCTAGCTTCAGAGCAGGGCTATTGCAAAGAGTATTAACGCTATACTGGTGTCTGAATGACTTGCGCAATACATCGTTAGAAAAGATAATTGGTATAACGTTTAGCCTTTTAGGCGCATGACACCCTCACGCCGGGAAATGTCAAGTCGTTCAGCTCTCTCATATTAAAAAGTATCAGGATAGTCTTGAACATCCTGAAGTCGTCTATTATCAGTAAAACATCTCTTTGTCGCTTTGTTTGTCTGCTTTTCATTAACATTAACAGTAAGCATATGTTTTCGAAATACCAGCAGAGTAAGTTATATAACTCGAGAGCTTTGCATGATCCGATCAACTCCGCCGTTTTAAGCTCAATGACAAAATTTTCGCAGTCTGTACTGGTCTAATAGAACCGGACACTTTAATAAGAGATAATTTCTATCACTTGTTAAGGTGTCACAATGAGTCAAAAGAAACCCTATAAGCACTATCCAAAAGAGTTCAAAGAAGAGGCT
>JAQYUY010000008.1 GCA_028728195.1 Endozoicomonas sp. (ex Botrylloides leachii) | reverse complement strand
ATGCATCATCGATGGGGGACGAATTAACAGAACTATTGGGATTCAAGCTTTTGGCATGAGTTGATAACCTTTTTAATACGGATGATTTTTTTTCTTTGGTGCAACCGGTATAGCAATCATCTTGAATAATTTTAATGCCTCTATCCAGAATTGATTTGTCAGGGTTATCAGCCAAGGCCGCAACAAATGCTGAGTGGCCAGTTTTATCCTTATATCTGAAACCGTCTAGGTTGACCTGTAACGATAAGGGTGTTGTTTTTGAAACATTAAGTGTATTAAACCTTGCTTTTAAGCGAGAAGGTGCTGTTTGAATTGCTTCAAGCTGGCTAATCAGGTGGTTAACGCTATTGGGTGGTATTTGAGGCATAGCAAAACCGGAAGAAAGGTAACTTATTACATTTTCGGCAGTGCTATTGCCTGCTTAAATATTGATGGGTTTCATTATCATCAGCCAGATTCCAGAACAAGGCGAAATGATGAGTCATAGCAAGGCTATGGCAAGGAGCTCCAATGTAGTGCTGGTATTCGAATCGCCAGCGCAATAAAGTAGTTAAAAAATTTGTAGATTGAATTTTACCTGACAGATACCCGATGAAAAATCGGCACCTGTCAGGTGGAGCAAAACGACTATAATTGGGTACTCAGTGACTCTTCCTCAAGCACCTCTTCAGGGTCCATTACGCGGGCAACCCCTACTAGCTTTTCATCACTGCTGACTCGAATTAGTGTAACCCCTTGAGTATTCCGGCCTTGCGATGATACTTCATCCACCCGTGTTCTAACTAAGGTACCCTGATCAGATATTAATATAATCTCCTCAGCTTGATGCACTTGAACGGCACCCACAACTTCACCGTTACGTTCTGTGCACTGCATAGAGATCACCCCTTGGCCTCCCCGCCCAGTAATGCGGAAATCATCCACAGAGGTGCGTTTACCATAACCTTGCTCACTGACTGTCAGAATTTGCGAATTATTTTCGGGAATAATCAGAGAAATCACTCGTTGACCCTGTTGTAGTCGCATTCCTCTCACACCACGAGCGGTTCGACCCATGGCTCGCACATCTGTTTCTTTAAAGCGGATGGCCTTGCCAGCATTAGATAGCATCATTACCTCAGCAGAACCGGTAGTAATTTTTGCTCCTACCAAGGTATCACCTTCTTCCAAGGCTAAGGCAATCAAGCCACTGGCGCGTGGTCGTGAAAACCGCTCTAGCGGCGTTTTCTTTACAGTGCCGTTCATGGTTGCCATAAAAATATAGTACCCTTCACTATATTCTTCTACGGGTAGAACAGCTGTGATGCGCTCTCCTTGTTCAAGAGGCAAAATATTAACCAAGGGGCGTCCTTTGGAGGTTCTGCCCGCTTGGGGTATTTGATAGACCTTTAGCCAATACACTTTGCCTTTGCTGGAGAAACACAAAATTTGCATATGGGTGTTTGCCACCAACATGTGTTCGACGTAATCTTCTTCCTTAACGGATGCTGCTGATTTACCCCGACCACCACGACGCTGTGCTTGATAAGTATCCAATGGCGTTGTCTTAGCGTAACCACCATAAGATAAGGTTACTACCATGTCTTCCTCATCAATCAGGTCTTCTACGGTAAGGTCGCGGCGGGAGCTGGTAATTTCAGTGCGACGATCATCACCAAAGTCGTTGAGAACAACGTTTAGCTCTTCACGAATGACTTTTCGTAGTTTCTCAGGATCTGCAAGAATAAGAACCAACTCAGCAATACGCGCTAACAATTCACGGTACTCTGCTAATAATTTTTCATGTTCAAGGCCAGTCAAACGGTGCAGGCGCATGTCTAAAATAGCCTGAGCTTGTACAGGAGATAGGTAGTAGCTGTCACCACGAAGACCGTACTTTTCTGGTAACTCATCTGGACGGCATGTCTCAGCACCAACTCGCTCTGCCATTGAGGCAACCAAGCCGGAGTTCCAAGATGCTTGGATTAGCTTCTCTTTAGCATCTGCAGAAGCAGGTGATGCTTTAATCATTTGAATTACTGGGTCAATGTTAGATAAAGCCACAGCAAGGCCTTCAAGAATATGCCCTCGTTCACGGGCTTTCCTTAATTCGAAGACCGTTCTTCGTGTTACAATTTCTCGACGGTGACGAATAAAGGCTTCAAGGAGCTCTTTTAGGTTTAATAGTTTAGGTTGGCCATTAACCAATGCGACGATATTGATACCAAAAACTGATTCCAGTTGTGTCTGGGCATATAAGTTATTGAGCACCACCTCAGCATTTTCACCCCTGCGCAATTCAATGACCATGCGCATGCCATCTTTGTCAGACTCATCGCGCAGCTCAGAAATGCCTTCTATTTTTTTTTCTTTAACTAGCTCGGCAATCTTTTCAATCAAACGTGCCTTATTTACTTGGTAGGGTAACTCAGACACAATGATGGTACTTTTGTTGCGGCGCTCGTCAGTTTCAATCGACACCTTGGCGCGAATATAAATACGTCCACGCCCTGTACGGTAAGCTTGCAAAATACCTGCGCGGCCATTAATAATGGCTGCCGTTGGAAAATCAGGACCGGGAATATGTTCCATCAAGTCATCAATAGTCAGGGATTCATTATCGAGCAAAGCCAGACATCCATTGACTACTTCACGTAAATTATGGGGTGGGATATTCGTAGCCATGCCCACAGCAATACCTGACGAACCGTTAACCAATAAATTAGGCACACGGGTAGGCAATACGGCTGGAATGTGCTCTGTACCATCATAGTTAGGCACATAGTCAACGGTTTCTTTTTCCAAATCAGCCAGTAATTGGTGGGCTATTTTATCCATGCGAATTTCGGTATAACGCATAGCCGCAGCAGAATCGCCATCAATAGAGCCAAAGTTACCCTGGCCATCTATCAGCATATAACGAAGAGAGAAGGGCTGAGCCATTCGCACAATAGTGTCATAAACTGCTGAGTCACCATGTGGATGATATTTACCAATAACATCACCAACAATACGTGCAGACTTTTTATATGCCTTATTCCAGTCATTACCTAGTTCACTCATGGCAAACAGCACTCGCCGGTGTACGGGTTTTAAACCATCTCGCACATCAGGCAGAGCTCGCCCAACGATGACGCTCATTGCATAGTCCAAATAAGACTGCTTTAGCTCATCTTCAATGTTTACCGGTAAAATCTCTTTGGCGATATCAGTCATGGAAAACCAGTCTTCCTTTTGCTTGCGCCCACCCGAGTAAAAGACAGCTTGCTTCCAAGGCTGCGCTATCTTCTGACAGCACAGCCTATTGGCCACAAACAATTCTGTTAAGTTACTGCAACTGAGTAACAGAAGCTCAATGCAGATAACTGTCGCTAACGGTCGTTATTCACTCAGACAGGTTCCTAGCCACAAGTCAGTTAACAGTAAAAATACTCGCAACTGCATACGCAGACTGCTCTCAGCCATCCTATCTAGTTAGTCGACAGCATTGATATTCTAAAGCTTAGAATACCATATTGAACGGCTCTACGGCGAGCCAACAAAGTGCCCATTTACTAAATAAAACCCATCAGGATAACCTTAGATGAATCAGTAAACCCCTTGATTCCTAGGTATAGCTTACACTTTATTTACCTTTGGTGAATAAGAAATTGATCCAAAATGATATAACAAGCCTATTGCATTTAGATCAGAACAAAGCAAGCATAGCGGCAAAATGTTTAAAAGGGTGGTTAACAAATGGCCGATATACACTCAACACAAAACGTAGACCCCGCAGAAATTGCAAAATTTGAACAATTGGCCAGCCGGTGGTGGGATCCGAAAAGTGAATTCAAACCCCTGCATGAGATCAACCCCTTAAGGTTGAATTTTATTGATGTGCGTACGGGGCTAGCTGGTAAAAAAGTGCTGGACGTTGGCTGTGGTGGCGGCATTTTAAGCGAGTCCATGGCATTGCGTGGTGCTGATGTAATGGGTATTGATATGGGTGATGCCCCTTTAGCAGTTGCTCGATTACATAGTATAGACACAGGTGTGAAGATCAACTATCAAAAAATACCTGTAGAAGAGCTAGCAAAGAAAATGCCTGGTTCATTTGATGTGGTAACATGCTTGGAAATGTTAGAGCATGTCCCTGACCCATCATCCATTGTTAGTGCTTGTAGTAAATTATTAAAACCTGGGGGGCATATTTTTTTTGCAACACTAAACCGCACAGCAAAATCATGGCTATTTGCCATCGTGGGTGCTGAATATGTCTTAAATATGTTGCCTAAGGGTACTCATGAGCACGGTAAATTTATTAAACCCCATGAACTTTGCCAATGGATGCGCCAAGCTAACTTGAATATTAATGAAATAATCGGTATGACTTATAACCCACTGACCAAGCAGTACAAACTGAAAAAAGGCGATACAGGTGTTAACTACCTTATTCATGGAAGCCTTAAAAATTAGTGAGTACACGAGCTATTGGATTTTTAATTTAATCTAATTAACACGATAATTAGGTTTTAACACTAGCTGAAATAACGAATAATCGTAAAGCTGACGTCGCTAGCACCTTGTAATATAAAGCGACATTAACAGCCAATTAACAGGTGCTGTGGAACAGAAAAAATGGGCAACGATTCGCGTATTGACGGTGTGTTTTTTGATCTTGATGGAACGCTAATGGACACAGCCAGTGACTTCGTTTTTGCGGTTAATCAACTATTAAACGACCACAGACTTCCGGCTATTAACGAGCAATTGATTAGAGACAATGTTTCTTCCGGTTCCAAAAAATTGGCCAGTATTGCACTTAATATGGCTATTGATCATCCTGATATTCAAAAGAAAAACCAGCAGTTACTACAATATTATACCGCCCGTATAAATAACCATAATCGTGCAATGCCGGCAACACTATATTCAGGGGTAACAGCGCTTATACAGTCACTAGAACGGCATAATATTCAATGGGGCATTGTGACGAATAAACCCGAGGTATATACCAAGGTGCTACTGAAACAGGTTAACCTTTTCACGCGAAGCGGCTCCATTGTCTGCCCTGACCATGTTAGTAAATCCAAACCTGATCCTCGGGGGCTTTTACTGGCTTGTAAACAAACAAACTGTCGGCCAGAAAACAGTATTTATATCGGTGATCATCAACGTGATATTGAAGCAGGAAAGCGTGCTGGCATGCTGACAATTGCCGCAATTTATGGCTATATTGGCGATGATGATGGTGATCCTGCTGACTGGCAGGCTGATTTCCAAGCGAGCAGTGTGGGTGCCATTGAGCAATGGTTAGCCCAGCATAATTGGAAAATAAAACAATCTTCTTTTATTAACAAAGCAGCGAGTGTTGATTAAGCTATGTTTGAATACCAAGCCCCACCGGATCTGCTAAAAGGTCTAGTTATTATCGTCACCGGTGCTGGAAGCGGTATTGGAAAAACCGCTTCATTAACATTTGCTCAACACGGCGCCACTGTTATTTTAATGGGTCGAACAATAACAAAATTGGAAAGTGTATATGACGAAATAGAAAAAAATCAGTGGCCTAAACCAGCTATTTATCCAATTGATTTAGCTGGAGCCGATGAAAATGACTACAAAACAATGGCAGAAACGATAGGACAAACATTTCACTGCATTGATGGGCTGCTCCATAATGCAGCACAGATAGGTGAGTTAAAACCTATTAGTCAATATCATTACGACACATGGAAAAATGTGTTACAAGTCAATCTAAATTCAGCCTTTCTGCTTACCCGGGAACTGTTACCGCTGCTGCGGAAGTCAAGCGAGGCATCAATTGTATTTACATCATCATCAGTTGGTCACAAAGGTCGTGCGCACTGGGGCGCCTACAGCGTTTCAAAATTCGCTACTGAAGGGCTAATGCAAACGCTAGCCGATGAAGAAGATGGAATTGGCCCTGTGCGCTGCAATAGCATCAATCCAGGAGGTACTAGAACACAGATGAGAGCTAGTGCTTTCCCAGCAGAAGACCCGTTAACACGCCCAACACCTGAGCAAATAATGCCCCTGTACCTTTATCTTATGGGAGCCGATAGCAAAGGTGTTAATGGTAAGGCATGGCATGCGCAAGCATAATTTAACTGTCTGTTAGTATTAAAACCTGATGTGTGACTTTTAATAATCTAGCCAGAAAGGCATGACTACCGCCTAAAATAGAAGTGCGAACCACTATCCAGACGGTATCGGTCATGCCTGTAGAAGAGTTTATCATCAAT
>JAQYUY010000079.1 GCA_028728195.1 Endozoicomonas sp. (ex Botrylloides leachii) | reverse complement strand
GCGAGCACTTTCAAGGATCGGAAGAATAGGTTCAAACTGCTCACGAGTGATATCGCTGGGGTACTGTTGTCTCATTCGATGAATTATCAAGTAAAATCAAGATCATGAACAGCTTCTAAGACATTGTTAATGATTTTTGCAAATAGCTTTAGCAGTTCGGCCTGATCACGCAACCAGCATCGCTATAATTGCAGCAGAAGATTATTTAAATTTTGTTTCATTTGTTTATTTGGGTTAAGGCTTAGCGTGCGAAGTACCAGCTGACGGGCTTGTTCTTTTTGCCCCTGAGCTTGGCGAAGTAAGGCCATTTGGTAATATATCTCTGGATCTGTGGGATTAATTTGGACGGCGCGCATCAACCATCCGTCAGCAGCATCTAGGTCATGATGGGCAAATGCTTGTTGGGCATGGTTTAGCAGAGTGGAAACGGCTTGATTTGATTGAGAATCTTTTGCAGTTTCAGCCTCTGGTGAAGATGAAGTCATATAATCGGTACTTGAGCAGCCGGTCAGAGCTAGTAGTATGGCAAAGCAAGCTGGCTTGATAAAATGCATAAGCAAGTACCTTTATGGTGGTAAAATTTACTGAAACCAAGATTTTATTTTTTTTATCACTGAGCGACCTTTCTCTGCAACACAGGAATTCATTTCCTCAGGCGCTGAGCCTTTTATGTACGGGAATTGTTTAGCTCCGGCGCAGAAGCTCTCTGTTAGGGCATTTTTTTCAGGATTTACCCAGTCAAGCTCTATATTTTTACTAGGCAGAGGCGTGACGGATGTTAACGGAATTGATGCCATAAAGCGACGCCATACTAATAGCGCACCAGAGCTACCATAGAGTTTTGTAGGCGAGTTATCATCATAGCCTACCCAGCTGACAGCCATTATATTATTAGAGTATCCGGCAAACCAGCTGTCTCGAAGTTCATTCGATGTGCCTGTTTTTCCTCCAAGAGCAATGGACGGAGAGATAACTTGGTAAGCTCTTCTGCCCGTACCTTCTGTCATCGTCAGCCCCAAAGCAAACCTTAGTAGCTCCATGCTGTCTGGGTCAACCGTTCTTTCAACTGATAGACCATAGCGTTTTAGGCGGTTTCCATGGGCATCTAATACGGCATCAATACTACGTAACGGCATCTTGAAGCCACCGCTGGCAATGGTCTGATACATTTGTGCAATCTCAAAAGGTAATAATGAAATACCACCTAATAGTACTGAAGGGTAGGGCGATAATTCAGCATTTATTCCTAAACTTTTAATAGTTTTCAGAATCTCTGGAATGCCTAGGCTCATTCCAAGGTTAACCGCTGCAAGATTATATGACTTAGTCAACGCCTCGTATAAAGGGATAGTGCCATGAATTTTATCATCATCGTTTTTGGGTTCCCATATTTGGCCATTGCTTTCTTTTATTGTAATTTTTTTATCTTCAATAGGAGTGGTTAATGTATAGCGATCTGGGTGTTGTAACGCGGTTAAATAAATGGCAGGTTTGAGTAATGAGCCAACGGTGCGCTTGGCATCTAGGGCTCGATTAAAGCCAGAAAATCCAGCATGGCGATCACCTACCAAAGCGAGTACAGCTCCGGTTTGCGCATTGGTAACAACAAACGCGCCTTGGAGCTCTTTTTGTTTATTGTGATCAAGCGATTTCAAGGTAGAAGAAATACTTCGTTGGGCTGCTCTTTGAATGATGGGATCTAGATTAGAGAAGATTTGCAGTCCATCTGATGTTAAGTCCTGTTCGTTATAATTTTCTTGTAGTTGCTTTTTAACCAGATCAATATAATCGGGGAAATCATTTGTTCGTATCTGTTGTCGACTGACCACATCTAAAGGTTGTTTTTTTGCATTTTCGGCTTCTTCTTTGCTGACAATGCCTCGTTCAGCTAGCACATCTAATATTAAGTTTCGACGCTCTAGGCTTCTTTCAGGGTTGCGTCGAGGATTGTAGTAAGAAGGGCCTTTAACCATAGCGACAAGCAAGGCTATTTTAGCAAGATCAAGCTCCTGTAAGGGCTGGGCAAAATAAAATTGGCTAGCTAGGGCGAAACCATGTATAGCGCGGCGACCATACTGCCCCATATACACTTCATTGACATAAGTCTCTAATATATCATGCTTGCCATAATGCCACTCTAGTAGCATTGACATAATGGCTTCTTTAATCTTGCGCGTCAGGGTTTGCTGGTTGGTTAAGAAAAAGTTTTTGACGAGTTGCTGAGTGAGTGTGCTACCGCCTTGTACTAGCCTGCCCGCTGTTATATTAACGAACATGGCGCGAAGAATACCAGTAGGCGATATGCCAAAATGATGATAAAAATCTCTGTCTTCAACGGCAATCAGCGCTGGGATAAGGTATTTTGGTGTTTGATTAAGTCGGACTAAGATGCGGTCTTCATAATTAGCGGGGTAAATACCGCCTATTAATTGAGGATCAAATCGTAGTAAGGGGAGATCTTTTCCTTGAATGCTTGTCAGTGACGTAATGGTGGTTTTTGAAAATGAGATTAATGCCTGCTGAGCCTTTTCAATCCCATCAGGGAATTGGAAACCTCGGCTGTATACATCTACTACGTTGGCTGAACGAGAGAAGCTGCCCGGCAGTGTAACCGTTTGCGTTTCTTGGTAACCCTGCTGCCTTAGCTGCCTGATCAGTGTATCAGGTGACAACCTCTTTCCCTGATATATCTCCAGTGGTCTTGCATAAACCTTTGCAGGTATAGCCCATTTTTTTCCTTCAAATTTTCGTACAATAATACCGTTTAGGTGCCATGTCAGAATGCTAAAAAAAATAATGACAGGTATCATTGAAGCAAACATTACCCGACCCCAGCGAATCTTTCTCTTTTTATTTTGGGGTTGGTTGGGCGATAATAAATGGCTTTTGCCGTTTAATTCTGGTGTGTTCAAAATTCTGCCCACGATATTGAGTGGTGAATATTCTGTTATATAAGCTACAGTTCTATTATAGTAGGATAATTTTTGAAAAACATGCTTGGGTTTCAGTGGGCCATATTATAATGTTAGGTTTATCAACATAAAAGTATGATTTTTAATTGAGCATATCCGATAACACTGTATTTTTTAGGTTTGACTGTTTTTAATGCTTAAAATTAAGCAATATCAATTTGTCTTTCAGTTATTATTTTGTCTCTTGGTTGTTTTTAACCCAACTATTTCATAACATGCGACACATAGTTAATAAATAAAATTACGTTCTAAGCTGAAGGTGTTCTAGGTGGCATGAAATATAAACCAATAAATCTATACCCTGACGACCTATCTTCATCGCTTGGCAAGACTAGTGCAGTGGGTGCTTCAGGGTTTTGAATAATAAATAAATCTATAATTAACTTATTAAGTTACTTGTGAATAATATATTTACCAGCAAATTTCTCGTAACTTTAGTGAATAAGTAAGGTTCAATATGGTAAAAATAAATAGGAAAAAAAGCCGGTATTTACTTATCAATATTAGTAATTATCTATCAAGTATTAGGTTTGGCTACAACTCATCAACTAAAAAAAATAACGTTTATACCCTCTGCAAAACATAGGGAAAAGAACAACAGCTCAAACTTATAACACTTCATTTTACACTAATATCGCTGTTGTTTAGCAGCGTATAAAGTTCCACCGCTATACCGCCAAGTTAACCTAAAGGAGTGTTTTCAATGAACCTTACGCTTGATTATGTATCACTTGGCATCATGATCGTGATTTTAGTTATTTTAATTTACGGCATGATAGCGATTCACGATATTCCCGCTGAAATTGCAAAGAAGCGAAATCATCCATACCAAGACGCTATTCACGTAGCTGGTTGGGTAAGCCTATTTTTAATGCACGCTTTATGGCCACTACTCTGGATATGGGCAATGATGGGAAATATTCATAAGCAGCCTGAGGATAATTTTTCCGATCGGCTTGATGATATTGAAGCTCGCCTTAATGCGATTACGGTAAAAAATAAGGAAAACTAGGCGATGGAAACTATAATTATACTGTCGTATGTTGCGCTGTGCATTATTGTATTCCGCGTATTTAAGGTACCTATAACAAAATGGACAGTTACTACCGCATTTATTATAGGGATGTTCATTGTAGGCTGGATATTTCTATATATGGCGATGTATCAACCGGTCTCTCGAGTAGCTAGGGTTTATGCGATTACTACACCTATTACATCACAAGTTACAGGGATTGTTACCAAAGTGTATGTAAAAGGTAATGAACCGTTGAAAAAAGGAGATCCACTCTACAAAATAGATGACACTCCATATATAGCAAAGCTAAAGCAGACTAGAGCAGAGATTAAAACATACACAGCAGATATTAATTACTTAAAAAAAGAAATGAAGCGATATGAAGAATTAAGGAAAAAAAATTATGCCTCTCAAGAGCAAATAGACTCTATTTATAAGCAGTTAAGAAATGCAGAAGAGTCTTTACGCCATGCTCAAGCTGAGGAAAAAGTTGCACAGTTTAATTTAGACTCAACCGTAGTGCGCGCACCTACTGACGGATATGCTACACAAGTCGTGCTTAAGCCAGGCATGAAAAGCCGTATTACACCTTTCCAAGGCAATGTTGCCTTTGTTAGCTCACAAGGTAAGCAAATCTGGGCTGCCTTTCCTCAAGCTCCAGCAAGATATATCAAGCCGGGCTATAAAGCAGAAGTAACTTTTGCGACAATCCCAGGGCATGCTTTCTTTGCAAAGGTCGTTCAAGTCAATGATATTTTTGCCCAAGGGGCTCTTTCGCCTACAGCAACGCTTAGTCGGCCAGAAGTTGATAAATCTCCAGGTCGAATTCTAGTTAAGGTTAAGCTCACTGATCCTGAATTACTCAAAAATATGCCATTGCCAGCAGGCACGACGGCTCACGTTGCAGTGTATTCGCCAGAATGGGAGATATTTGCGATTATCAGAAAGGTAATTCTCCGTATGCAAAGCTGGGAAAACTGGTTGTTTCATGGCTAGGGAATAATACCAATCGTGCCTTCTAACTACTGTAATGAGCGTGGGAGCCAGAGCAAAAAATGATGAGTAATAGCAGGGCTATTGAGAAGCGTTCCCATGCAGTGCTGGTGTCGGGTGGTCAGTGCAATAGCATAGTTAGAAGAAATGATTGGTATAAATGCTGATCCAGCATTTTAGGATCTACTGAAGCAGCAGCAAATGCAGCTGCTTTCATCATTTTTATGCACTGCGGGCTTTTTACAAGCGGAAAACTTCCTTTTGCTCACCACCTCTCTTTCGGTATTCTAATGAGCTTCATCCCAATTATCACCATAACCAACTTCAACCAAAAGTGGTACATCTAAATGTGCAACACTAGACATTCTTTCTTTAACGCCATTGATTAAAGTATCTAGCTCTTTTTTTGCCACTTCAAAAACCAGCTCATCATGAACCTGCATAATCATCCGGGTATCCAATTTATCTTTTTCCAGCCAGTGGTCCACGGAAATCATCGCCTTTTTAATAATATCTGCTGCCGTACCCTGCATGGGGGCATTGATTGCTGTGCGCTCTGCACCTTGTCGTCGCATGCCATTACGTGCATTAATTTCAGGCAAATGCAGTCTTCTACCGAATAACGTTTCAACATAACCCTTATCTTTAGCCATTGCTTTTGTATTTTCCATATACAGCAATACGCCAGGATAACGACCAAAGTATAAGTCAATGTACGCTTGTGCAGACGATCTTGATATCCCAAGTTGTTTAGCTAAACCAAAAGCAGACATACCATAAATCAAACCAAAGTTAATCGCCTTTGCACTACGTCGCTGTTCTTTGGATACGTTTTCCATAGATACGCCAAACACTTCGGAAGCTGTCGCCTTATGAATATCTAATCCTTCAGTAAACGCACTTAATAACCCTTTGTCGCCGGACAAATGTGCCATAATGCGCAGTTCAATTTGTGAATAGTCTGCGGCAACAAGTTTATAGCCTTTTGAGGCAATAAATGCTTGACGGACACGGCGGCCCTCTTCTGTTCGAATAGGGATATTTTGCAAATTAGGATCTGATGAGGAAAGACGACCAGTCGCTGTGCCTGCTTGATGATAAGAAGTATGTATTCTGCCAGTGGTGTCATTAATCATTTGAGGCAGCTTATCAGTATAAGTATATTTTAGTTTGCTGAGGCTTCTATGCTCAAGAATTAGGCGAGGCAAGGGATAATCTAAAGCTAACTCCTGTAAGACGTCTTCTGCTGTTGAAGGTTGCCCTTTCGGTGTTTTTTTAATCACAGGTAGACCTAGCTTATTCTCACTAAACAGTAGTTCCTGTAATTGTTTTGGTGAGCTCAAGTTAAAAGGTTCACCCGCTACTTGATAAGCATCAGTTTCAAGAGCTTGCAATCTTTGGGAAATTTCAATGCTCTGATTTACTAGCAGCTCTCCATTGACTAATGCACCGTTGCGCTCCATGCGAGAGATGACGTCCACTAGCGGCATTTCAATATCATGGAACACTGAAGGCAGAGCTTTTTCTTTTTGTAACAAAGGGTAAATTACCTGATGTAAGCGCAAAGTGATATCAGCATCTTCTGCAGCATACAGCGCAGCTTTTTCTACATCAATTTGATCAAACGTCAGCTGCTTAACGCCTTTTCCTGCAATGTCTTCAAAGGAAGTTGTCGTTGTATCTAGATAGTATTTTGCAAGACTATTCATATCATGACGAGTTGCTGTCGAATTGAGCGTGCTGGATTCCAGCATGGTGTCAAATGCCATTCCCTTGAAGCTAATACCGTAACGCGCAAGAATATTTTGATCATATTTTAAATTTTGACCAACTTTTTTATGCTGTGGGTTTTCCAGTAAAGGTCTGAGCGCTTGCAAGACCCAGTTTCGATCAAGTTGCTCCGGTGCGCCTATATAGTGATGGCCAACCGGCACATAAGCAGCCTTACCCTGTTCGCAGGAAAAAGAAACGCCCACCAACTCAGCCACCATGTAATCTAGGCTCGTGGTTTCAGTATCAAAAGCAAATAAATCAGCCTGCTTCAATTGCTCCAGCCATGCCTGAAACGTTTTTTTATCGGTAACCAATTCGTATTCAACGGTAGAAGGAGTTGCTGGCTTATCCGTAATGGCGCTTTTTTCAAGCTCATTGATCATTGAACGAAATTCAAACTGTTTATAAAGCGCCAGCAAGGCAGCGGTATCTGCGGGGTGAGACTTCAATTGTTCAATAGAGACAGGTAGGTGCACATCTGTTTTAATCGTTGCTAGCTGATAAGAGAGAAGGACAATCTCTTTATGCTCTTTAAACTTCTCTGCAAATGTTTTACTGCCACGAAAACCCAGTGCTGCTACCTTATCAAGGTTCTGAGCAATCTGATCAATGCCGCCTATACCTTGCAACAAAGCTAATGCTGTTTTCTGGCCAACGCCAGGCATCCCAGGAATGTTATCACTGGCATCGCCCATTAATGCCAGATAATCAATAATTAAATTAGCGGGAATGCCAAACCGATCAACAACACCGTCAAGGTCTATTTTGGTTTCTTTCATGGTATCGATCAGTGTCACATACTCAGTTACCAGCTGAGCAATATCTTTATCGCCGGTTACAATAATGGTATTAATCTTTTTATCAGTAGCTTGACGCGCCAGCGTTCCTATCACGTCGTCTGCTTCAACACCTTCAACCATTAATAACGGTAAGCCCATTGCCCTGACAATATGATGAATAGGCATTACCTGCGTACGCAGGTCGTCTGGCATTGGTTTACGGGTTGCTTTATAGTCTTTGTACATGTCATGACGGAAGTTTTTGCCTTTGGCATCAAAAATCACCACAACATCACTTTTAGGGTATTGTTGAATCAAACTTCTCAACATAGTCGTCATAACCCTGATAGCACCGGTAGGTTGACCATCAGATGTCATCAGGTTAGCGCGCTCGGATGCATGGTAAGCTCGATAAAGGTAAGAAGAACCATCAACCAGAATAAGCGGTGCTGTTGTTTTTTCAGGCATTACGTGTGTATTTCCGTTGTGCTAGGAAAAAGGTACCAGGCATACATAAACTGTTAATCAGTTGTGAAGGATGCCTATCTTTGGAAAGATACTGGAAAAAGTATAATCTTGTAAGAATAGGTTTAGGGAACAATGGCAGTTTACACCCCTCTTGGCAAACACGATATTGATTCGCTACTTTCACGCTATAGTCTCGGAGTACTTGATAAGCATACTGGCATTACCGGTGGTGTGGAAAATACAAACTACCTCTTACAGATTCGTACTGAGCAATGGATTCAACGTTATGTGTTAACCTTATTTGAATACCAGCAAGCTAGCACACTGCCCTTTTTTATTGAAGTGACTCAGAAACTGCAGTGTAATGGTTTACCTGTGCCTGCTGTCATCCAAGATAAACACGGGCAATCATTGCAAACTGTCAAAGGTAAACCTGCTGTTATTGTTCCTTTTTTGCTGGGTCAGTACCCTAAAAAACCCCATATTAGCCACTGTGCACAAATTGGCACAATATTAGCTAAAATTCACCAGACAAAACTAAAAAGCTCATTAAAACAGCTTAATCATAGAGGCATTGATTGGCTAGAAGCGCAGCAAGAACGTTTGTTCAAGCTATTAGCGAAGCATGAAGCAAGCTATATGCAACAACAATGGCATAGCATTATATCAGAGATTTCGGGCTGTCAAACATTACCTAAAGGGCTGATTCACGGCGACCTGTTTACCGACAATACCCTATTTGTAAATGGGGAGCTAACAGGTGTTATTGACTTTTATCAGTCCTGCTATGATTGGCTGCTTTATGATGTAGCCGTTACAGTCAATGATTGGTGTATAACAGATAACCTAGCTCTTGATGGTGAAAAAACCAGTCAGTTATTAAAACACTACGCAGCCATTCGCCCCTTTACCCGGCAAGAAAAAAAGGCATGGCCTTTTATGCTTAGACTGGCAGCATTTCGTTTCTGGATATCAAGAATCATTACCTTTGTGCACCCTGAGCAACCAATTAACAATGCTAATAAAGAAACGCTGAGACAGAGTTTTCTAGACCCTGATAAATTTAAGAAAATGCTAGAGCTTCGCACTAATAAGCCAGAAATATGGTTACTTTGACTATAGGTTAACGGCTCGTAATATCTGGGTATTTTTGGATATAAAAGAGGAAAAGTAGCTCTTGTTACCTGTTGCACCCATTGTGTTTTCTAACTACGCTATTGCGCTGACCATCCGAACTACGGAACAGTTAGAGCAGATAATTGATATTCCTATCATGGCCAATACCTGCAAATAGCCGATAAATAAGATATGATATAGCCTATATTATTTACGATGTACGAGACCGGTATGCCATCCCATCAGGACATTACCTATCAACCTCATAACCATAATCATTGCGTCAAAAATGCCTTGTATAAGGCGCACATGCTTTGTCAAAAACGAGGAGCGCGGCTCACGCCATTGCGAGAAAAGGTATTAACGCTGGTCTGGAAAAATCACAGCCCTATTGGTGCCTACGATATTCTGACTGAGCTGATCAGGCAGGAATCTCGGCAAGCTCAACCGCCTACCGTATATCGTGCCCTTGATTTCTTACAAGAGCAGGGGCTAATACACCGGCTATCCTCGATAAATGCTTATATTGGCTGCACAAACCCGGTTGCTCATACTAACAGTCAGCACCGTGCTAGCTTTTTTATCTGCAGCAAATGCCGCATCACCCTTGAGGTTGATAGTACTAAAGTAGCTAATGCCCTTAATAGCTGTGCGCAAGAGCATGCTTTCTCGATAGAGCATGGTTCTATCGAAATAACAGGGTTATGCTTTAACTGCAATAAAGAGCAGGATTGAGATGACAACACTCGTCAGTCTGAAAAATATAGCTTTTGATATAGAAGGGCGCTCAATCCTGAAAAATATCAGCTTTGACATTCAGCAGGGTGAAATAATTACTCTGATTGGTCCCAATGGGGCAGGTAAAACGACATTAATAAAAATTATACTGGGCTTGCAGAAACCAAGCTCAGGAGAAAGAAGCCTGCGTAAAAAACTAACCATTGGCTACATGCCCCAAAAATTACATATTGATAACAGTATGCCGCTCACCGTCAAACGCTTTTTGTCTTTGGCAGGCGATAAGCTGCTCGATATACAATCAGCTTTGGCTCGAACGGGAGTCACCCATGTAATAAACTCGCCAGTTCAAACCATTTCTGGTGGTGAGATGCAGCGTGTATTGTTGGCGCGTGCCTTGTTAAGCAGGCCTGACTTGTTGGTTTTAGATGAACCCGTTCAGGGTGTTGATATCACAGGCCAGCGTGAACTATACAATCTAATTACTCAGATTCGCGATGAAGATCATTGCTCAGTGCTAATGGTTTCTCATGACCTTCATTTAGTCATGGCATCCACAGATAGCGTTATTTGTATCAATAAACATATTTGTTGTTCAGGTCACCCTCAAGTGGTTAAAAAACACCCTGCTTACCTTAATCTATTTGGCCTTGAAGCTACCGAAATGGCTATTTACACCCACCAGCACGACCATAAACACGACATCCATGGCGATATTATTTCTGAGCACCAGGCGAACGTAAATACAGGGCCAAAGAATGCCTGATTTTCTTCTTTACGCTCTGATTGCCGGTTATGGTGTTGCGGTCATTGCAGGCCCTTTGGGCTGTTTTGTCGTCTGGCGAAAGATGGCTTATTTTGGTGATACGTTATCTCACTCTGCCCTTTTAGGGGTCTCACTCGGATTACTCTTTAATATTAATCTGACCCTTGCCATTATTGTCCTAAGTATATTGTTAGCTATTATTCTCAGCATATTGCAACACAAACAGAAAATAGCTTCTGATACGTTACTGGGCATCTTGGCTCACAGCGCCTTGTCGCTTGGTTTAATTGCCACATCTTTAGCCAATAATATACGCGTTGACTTAATGGGTTACCTCTTTGGTGACCTGCTGGCTGTGAATTTGCAAGATATCTTTTGGATATATGGTGGAGGTGTACTAGTTATTCTGACCATGATCTGGTTGTGGCGGCCTCTGCTAGCCATATCCATACATTCAGAATTGGCTGAAGTTGAAGGTATTCCAGTACAAAAAGTCAAAATGGCCTTAACCCTTATTTTGGCACTGGTAATTGCTGTTGCCATGAAAATTGTTGGTGTGCTACTGATTACCTCTTTGCTTATTATTCCCCCTGCCACAGCTCAACGTTTTGCTAGAACGCCAGAGCAAATGGCAATATTGGCCAGCCTGTTTGGCATGCTAGGGGTGAGTGGAGGGCTGGCAGCATCTTGGTTTATTGATACACCAACAGGACCATCGATTGTTGTTGCATGCTTTAGCTTCTTTATTTTAAGCCATGTATACAAAGCAAAATGATAACTCATCACGCCGGTTAACGATCTTTAGTAGCTAACATTATGATGAAGAATGTTAAAGCCTAAGAAGGTGCCATCGCATGCTAAAAACAGAGCGTTTACTATTGCGAGAATTTACACTCGATGATGACGCATTTATTTATGATTTATTAAACTCGCCTTTATTTATAAAAAATATTGGTGATAGAGGCGTAAGAACAAAGCAGGATGCCAAGCACTATTTAACTGAAACCGTAATGAAAAGCTACCTAATAAATGGGTTTGGTATGTATGCCGTTGTTATAAAAAGTAGCAATAAAATAATAGGATTATGTGGCCTAGTATATAGAGATGACCTACCAGAGCCTGATATTGCATTTGCTTTTTTACCCCATTTTATCGGAAAAGGTTATGCTCATGAAGCCGCTTGTTCAGTCATATCATATGCAAAAGATAAATTGAAAATAGCTCAGCTTTTAGCCATTACATCAAAAGATAATATCCGTTCGATTAATCTCCTTAATAAACTTGGCTTTAAATTTGAAAAAGTTATTGAGCGAGATGGTAAGGAAATATTGCTTTTAAGAAATGACTTTTGATAGGGAGTAAAAAAATGGCTGATAAATCAACCATTTTCACTGGTCACGAGCACCATAAGCTGTTCGTGACCATTAGCAAATAGCTGCTAAGAATGACTGATTAGCTCGGGTTCAGAGTGCAAAGCCTTGAAGTCTGAATGTAGTAAATCAGGTGTAAGCGCTTCCAGGGAAGGCACACCAACGGTTTTCATTAGAGCCTGTAAGTCCTCAATAGTATTCCGTTGAAAGTTGGCTACTTTCTTGTATTTAACATTCGTTACTAGCCCTTTTTGAAGTTGTTTGTTTTGTGTGGCAACACCCGTTGGACACTGGTCTGTATGACAGCGAAGCGATTGGATACAGCCTAAAGCGAACATAAAACCGCGGGCGGAATTACACAGATCAGCACCAAGACATAGCGCTTCAAATAGCGTAAAGCCAGAGCAGACCTTACCTGCATAGATTATTTTTAACTTAGAACGAATGCCTTTATTTATCAGGGTATTATTAACCCAGCGTAGAGCGTCTTTACCGCGCACACCAACATGGTTGGAATACTCAAGTGGTGCTGCTCCAGTGCCTCCTTCTCCGGCATCAACCGTAATAAAATCTGGAAATTTTTGGCGCTGAATGAATGTATCTAATAAGGCTTCAAATTCGCTGGCATTGCCAATACATAGCTTAATACCTACAGGCTTTCCTTGAGATAAGGATCGAACGTTATCAATAAAGTCAACCAGCTGATCAGCTGAGTGAATCGCTGGATTAAATGGCGGTGATAAAACGTTGGTATGAGGGGCTACACCACGTATTTTTGCAATTTCTTCCGTATTTTTTTCCGCAGGTAACATGCCGCCATGGCCAGGCTTTGCTCCTTGAGATAGTTTAATCTCAATCATCTTCACCTTTTCATGCTCACTGCGCTTTTTAAAAGCTTTAGGATCAAAGTTACCATCCTCGGTTCTAAAACCAAAATTTCCAGTTCCTATTTGCAGTACGATATCACCGCCTTCCTCCAGATGATAAGGTGTCAGTCCTCCCTCGCCGGTATTTTGATAAAATCCACCTAGTTTGGCGCCGCGGTTGAGCGCTCTAACGGCATTCTCACTAATAGCTCCAAAGCTCATAGCAGATACATTAAGTAAAGCGGCTTCATAGGGTTGCTGACAGGATTCCCCGCCTATTTTAACGCGGTGCAACACTGGCTGTGAAACTTTAGGAAATAATGAATGAGAAACCCATGGCATATTTTCTTTGTAAGGATCTCGTTCAGTACCAAAAGGGTGAAAAGCGGTTTCATTGTCAGCGCGCTTTTTAATAAGAGCAATCATATTTTTCGAAAAAGGCCGGCCATCCGTATTGCTCTCAACAAAATAATTATGAAGATTTGGAGCAATTGATAAAAACAGATAGCGCATATGCCCTATTACAGGGTAATCCCTGAGTACAGCATCTTGCTTTTGGTACATGTCGTATATGCCAAGCGCGGTGAAAACTACCAAGCCAACAATAAACCAAGGTGCGCCAATACCTGCTGAAACAAAAAACGCAACAAATAACCATGACAAGGCAAGCAATAAAATATAAAGATTTCTGGGTGTCATGATTTAATCCTTCAGATCAAATTTTTTAGAAAAATTTATCAGTCTCTCTGCATCATCACTAGGAGGGGTAAACCAACTCTTAATTTGACTTTTCATATAATGAGCAACCATTGGTGGTGTAAGAGCAGGCGGAATCAAGAATACATCAGGATCAACATGTATATTTATCAGTGCAGGTCCACTATCGCTCATTGCCGTTCTTAAAGCACCTGCCAAATCACTTGGATGTTGAACAGTAAAACCTTTGAAGTAACAGGATTCAGCTAGTAACTTGTAGTCAGGGTTAACAAATCTAGTGCCAGAGGGCACATTACCATCATGAGATGCTTCTTCATTCTCAATAAACCAATAGCGGGAATTATTTAAAATAATGACTTTTATTGGCAACTCATACATTGCTGCTGTAATTAAGTCAGATACTGACATCTGAAAACCACCATCACCGGCAATCACAACAGTCTGTTTTTCTGGATAGGCAAACGCGCCACCTATTGCTTGAGGCAATGCGCCACCAAGCGTAGCTAAATTTGCGCTCCAGATAAATCGTTGCTTACCGTTCATTGGTAAATAATTATTAATCCAGATAGTAGATGACCCTGAGTCACCAAAAATTTGTGCATCTTCATTAAGCAGTATTGATAAGGCTTTCATCACCTTTGCAGGGTGAACTTTATTGTTGCTTTCACTTCGTTGAATATTCTCGTTTAGGTGGTCAATGTATTTCACTAGGCTATTTTGAGAGGCGCATAAAAACGCTTCTTCCTTCCTTGGGGGTAGGTCAGCTAAGACTTTTTTTAATACCAAATCAGCTGATCCTAAAACAGGAATATCCACATGAATATGACTGGCTAGTCGGCTGGAACAGCTATCGATTTTTATTTTTTTGCAGGGTGGATAAAACTGACTCCAAGCATAATTGCAACCAACAATGACCAGAAGATCTGCCCTATGAAGGGCGTGATTAGCACAATGATTTCCCATAATGCCAATGCCGCCCATCACATTGGAATGTTGGTCGCTAACTAAATCTTTTGAGCGTGTTGTATGAATTAAGGGTGCCTGCAAACGTTCAGATAATTCAACTAAAAGTTCAGGGCAGCAGCGAGCGCCATCGCCATAGAGGATGGCAATTTTCTTATGCTCAGATAGTGCGTTTAGCATCTCATTAATAGCGGACTCGCTGGGCTGAATCTGAGGCGGGGATAACAATGCCTGGCTGTTTGGCAATGGTGTGGATTTTACCTTTTGTATCATAACGTCTGAGGGTATAGAGATATGAGCTGCTCCCCCAACTGATACTGCTTTTATGGCAGCTAAGGTGAATAGGTTTAATAGGTTTTTTGCACTGCGCGCTTCTTCATTGAATACGGTTATATCTTTTAGTAAAGAAAGCTGCGATGATTCTTGTGGCATACCAGTGCCCAAGACATCTCTATCTACCTGACCTGTTAGCGCCAGTACGGGTAAGCGATCAGCAGTTGCATCGGCCAGTCCGTTAACTAGATTGTTTGTGCCGGGACCTTGACAGGCAACAACAACCGCTAACTTGCCAGTAATGCGTGCCTCCCCACTTGCCATAAATGCTGCATTTTCTTCATGGCGGCAAACAACAAACTCAACTTTTTCACTTCTTCGAAGGCTATCCATTAAGGTATCAATCGTATCACCTGGAATGCCATAAACTCTTTGCACCCCAAAGCACTCAAGCAAACGAACCAGTTGATCACTTACTCGCTCAGACATAAGACACCTACCAAGATTGATTAGGTTAAGTCGACAACAAATTGTTACGTTAGTAGCAATAGGCACACCTTAACTAATTAATTGAGAGCATTCAACGACAGCAAGTCAGATAAGTTATTTTGTATAATATTGCGCAGTGGTAAATTTTTTTGGATGTTGATCTGATTGATCTGGCACTGTGTTGGACACAGTTATTTTGAACTTTAGATCAATATTATGTGATGACTGTCGTTCTTTTATACATAGGTGGACTTAGAAATGGAAAAATAACAAGTGGATATCAGCGCTATCTATGCAGGAAGTGTAAAAAGAGCTTTCAGCTCGAATACAGCTATAATACCAACCAGTCAGACCCATAAGCGGATTGTTGATATGGCGATGAGTGGCTCTGGCGTGAGAGATATTAAGCATATTTTGAAAATCAGCCCACGACAGTTATCTCTCATTTAAAAAACTATTGCCCCGCTCAGTAACACAGTTTCCCTTAGAAATACCAAAATGGAAATTCTCTGTGAGGTTGATGAACAGTGACCTTTCATGGGTAATAAGAAAAATCAGTAATGACTCTTTTATTATACTCAAACGCTTTCAAGATGCTCATCTCTATTCGGCGATAGCCCTTGATTTTAAGGAGAAAGTTTCGATAAAAAAACAAGCATCTATAAAGTTTACTGGGTAAAGTCGTTGTAGACGTTCAGTCCAATTCTGGATCGATAAAACCGCCTAAATTATGTTTAATATATTCCATATCTATTTTCATTATCGGTTTAGCATATGTAATTTTGATATCAGTATCATCTGTTTTTAGATCATCAAAAAAAGCTCCATCTCCATTTTTTAAAATAGAAACTGGTAATTTTCCTTCCTTTATATATTCTCCAAAACCAACATCCGTAATCTTTACATTTACTGTATCAAAATTATACTTAGGGTGACGGTTCATTATATTGAGCAATACATTATTTTCATAAGTGCTAACATTTCTTTCAATACCTACAGTATAAAAACTTATAGGGAGGCATTGACGTTGTGGGTCTTCTATAGCTAATAGTGATCCACTGACTGTAATAGGTATTGCAGAAGGATATTTATCTTGGTATTTCGCTAAAATTTCTTCTTTATACTTTTTCCATGCTGTATCATTAAAATTTTTTTCATATTCTGGCAATAGTCTTACTATTTGAAGCTCATTGATATATTCTTCACAACAGGGCTCCCAGTCTGCTTCTAACTCAATACTAATATTAAGTTTAATATTTCCAGCACTGTCCACTTCAGCTTCAGCAGATTCTTCAGATAATGACTTAACAGTCTCACTTAAAGCGTTAAATAGATTTCCGCTGTGAGCATAAATTGAAAAAGAAAATAAAAATAAATAAGATATAAATATATAAAGTTTTCGCATATAAATTACCACCTATAAAATAATCTGTGCCCTAATATAAATAATGTTATAAAGAAAAAATTTTATACACCCTGTATTTTAATTCCCTATAACAACTCTAGAAATAAAATAGCACATATTTTTTTAGTCTAATTTAATATTACAGTTAAGTGCAGTATTTCCTTTATTGGATATTGATATATACTTTTCGGTAAGGTGCTGCTCAGTTCGGTAGTTGATAAACCCAATGCCCCGCTATTTTTTAGATAAAAGAAGATAGCGTCAGTTATCCACCAGTCAATGCTCGCCTCCAGCCCAGATATTTTGAGAGATCCTTTGTTGCAAAACCTTTAAACTAGTTATTTATCCAGCCTTTCAATTGGCTATGACCTGAGTTCGACATAACAATAATTAGGCAACTTGAACTAATCCTGAATGGGTGAAGGTTCATAAGAGTTGATAGTCCTCAACTTTAGCAAAACCTGCTACTCTTGTAGATTTGTGTTGTAGTATTATGGCTCTTGTTAAAGTTATGGGACTGTTGCATGAAACTGATTTTCAAAAAAAACAGCCTATTTTGACAACATCCGCTAATTTTCAGGAAAAATGAGCGTTAAATAAGTACTCACACCTGTTTTTCACAGGCTATTTTTA